>JACREZ010000040.1 GCA_016212665.1 Ignavibacteriota bacterium | reverse complement strand
TGGGGTAACTCCGCTCGTCCTACGGACTCGCTCCGTTACCCCACACGGTACTTGAACTTGATTCTCTGAACTTAAACTTGTATTATCTACTGACATTTCTAAAGTGCTCTACATACTGACATTTCTAAGGAGTTACTACACGTCCCGAAAATTTTCAGGACGGGGTTATAGAAAAATCTTGCTGTTACTTTTTCATCTCAGGAAGATTCTTTGCAAGTCGTGCAATTATTCCTTTTGATTTTTTTGACGGGTCAATCTTCTTCAGCGGTTCATCTCCATGTTTTCGTTTTATCCATTCTTGTTGAGCGATTGAAAGAAGGTTAAACATGAAGTAGTAAAGATTCAACCCGGAAGGAAATGAATTGAATAATAATGTCATTAACACCGGCATCATCCAAACCATCATTTTTTGTCGCGGGTCTTGAACAGTCATTTTTTGTTGGATGAACATTGTAATTCCCATAAGAATTGCCAAACCGCTTACTTCTGTTATACCAAAAATCGGAATTGCAAATGGCAGTTTTGCTATGACATCAGGAATTGAAAGGTCTTTTATCCACCAAATAAATTCTGCCTGGCGTAGTTCGATTGTTGAGCGAAACACAGACCAAAGTGCATATAAAATCGGCATTTGCAACAGCATCGGAAGACAGCCGCCCGCCGGATTTACACCGTACTCTGAATACAGCCGCATAATCTGTACGTTCATTTTCTGTGGGTCGTCTTTATGCTTTTCCCGTAACTCTGTAATCATCGGTTGTAGTTTTTGCATTTTGCTCATTGATTGCAAACTACTCTTACTCAACGGATGCAAAAGTATTTTTATGATGATTGAAAATACAATCAACACAAAACCATAATTGGGAATGAACCAATTAAGAAATTGAAAAAGAGGAATGATAAACCACTCGGAAATTGGTCGAATGAGAAACGCCATTCCCAAACTCATCATTTGGTCAAGTTCTACATTATAACTTTTGATGATATCGAAATCGAGCGGACCTAAAAACAATGTGAGGCGTGAAGTCTCAACTTCTTTTCCGAGGAATTTCATACGCAATCCAACACTGTAATCTTCTTTCGCTCCTAGGTCAGGCATTGCTTTACGATTCCCTTCGATGAACGCTCCCTCGCTTTCTGCACCGTTCGGTATCATTGCTATGGCGAAATATTTGTTCCGTGTTCCAACCCATGCGACCTGTCCGGTTACATTTTGCTTTACCTCTTCGTTTACGTTTGCGGCATCTATTTCCGTAAGTTCACCACCTGCAAAGATTGATGCGTTTGCAAATCCTGATTCATCTACACTGTTATGTTCAGCATACTTCATCCCGGTTTCCCATGTAACCTGATATTCGAAATCGGAAATTATTGTCTCCATGTTTTCGAATCGGTATGCTACGCTCACATCATACTTGTTTCCATAGAACGTCAGAGTTTTTACAATCCGACTTTTATCATTGATATTCAAAGCATAATCAATGTTTAGTGAGTCTGAACCTGTCAGTTTAATGTTCTGAAAGTTCGTGTAAGTCGTTGTAAAGTAAAGGCTTTTCGTGTTGACCACCTTGCCCTCACTCGTTGAGAAAAGAAGATGAAAGTCCCCTCCTTTTGTTTCATCAATCAGGTTAACTGGAAGTTTATCCCACGTTTTGAACTTGCTGAGTTCCCACGACTTCAGACTTCCTCCTTTGTTTGAAATCTTCGCTTTGTATAATTCCGTTTCAACAAAAAGTGTTTTCCTCTCTCCTGAAACGAGTGGTGCAAAATAATTGCCGAGGGTATCTTGCGCTGTAAGTGTGTCTGTCGTTACCGTTTGAACTGGTTGTTTCAAACTATCGGGTTTTGTCTGAACGGCAGTTGTATCATGAGCTACTTGTTGTGGTGGTTTCGGCGGCGGCGCGGTGATGTACATCCACACCATTAAAATGATACCGATGAGAACAAACGCAATGACTGTATTTCTATCCATAGTTACTTTCTAAAAACTTTTTTCATGGGACGGGGTCGTATCCTCCGGGGTGCAACGGATGACAACGAAATATTCTTTTTACTGCTAACGAAAACGCTTTGAAGAAGTTATGCTTTTGAAACGCTTCTAATGCATACGATGAACACGTCGGATAAAACCTGCATGTGTTGGCGGGCAAGAGTGGAGAAATCAATTTCTGATAAGCACGAATTGCAAAAATCATGAACGAATTAAACACGCCCATCAATGAATGCAGAAATTGTTTCTAATAACGTAATTATATCATCCTGGATGAATGCAAAGGAGGGAAGCGGAGCGTCCTGTTTACGGGGAAATGTATAAATAAACAAAATTTGTATTTGCTTTGATAAATCGTGGTGTACATTGAGAAGCAGTGATTTGTTGAGTCTATACGATTCTCTCATTAGCCGACGGATTCTGTTCCGGTCAACCGCTTTTGCGAGTAACTTTTTGTTTACAGAAAAAGCGACTGCGAACTGTTTAACAGAATGATGTTCCTCCCTTGATTGTATTGCCACATAGCAGCGAAGAAACTTTCCTTCGAACTTCTTGCTATTTCTTACAAGGTGCTCAAAATTCTTCTTGCCCCTCAAAATTTCAGATTTTTTGAGAGTAGCACGCACACAGGTAAAAACCGGTTACTTCTCGTCGCTGACGGTAAGTTTCCAACGACCTTTTGCTCGGCGGCTTGCAAGCACTCTTCTGCCGTTCTTTGTTTTCATCCGTTCGCGAAATCCGTGTTTATTCTTGCGCTTGCGATTGCTTGGTTGAAATGTTCTTTTCATGACTTTTCTTAAATATCTATTACCAATAGGGAAAAAAAGAGGAACACGTGAAATGTTCCTCAGCGTTTGTTTAAACGCGGGCTAAAAATATGAATTTCCCTGCTCAAAACCAAACAGATTTTTTTCCTGAAAGAGGTGTTGCGATGAATTTGTTTTCTTTGTATAATCGGAATACACAAGCACCAATTTTTTATGTTGATAACCTGTGGATAACTTTTATTTCTTTGAAAAATGATTTGTTTTCAAAGCGTTCTCTGTGTAAATATGCTTAAAGTAATTTGTTAATAACTCCGAGTTCGCTATTACTCAGCATTGCATTTTTGAAAGAAAAATAAGTTCTCTTGAAGCCTTTGTCAACTCGAATTGTTTTGTTCGCTTCTGTGTAAAAGTTGTTCACATAGTTGTTAACACAATGTGGATAATTCAACTATTCCCGTTAACTTATTTACCTGTAACGAATTAGAAACATGGAAACTCAAGAACTTAGTATGAATATCTCTTCTGAGATAGAAAAACATACAAAGACTGCCGTATTAGATCTCTCCGCTCAACAGATTTGGCAGGATTGCCTTAACATCCTCCGAAGTAAGTTGAGCAATTTGAACTTCAAAACATGGATAGAACCTATTATTCCTCTGAAAATAGAGCAAAGTAATTTTTTTCTTCAGGTTCCAAGCCCGTTTTTCTTTGAATGGATTGAAGAGCATTTTTACAAAACCATCAGCGATTCGCTCGCTCAGGCGTACGGAAAAGAAATTCCTGTTCAGTATATCATCTCTCAAGACGAAGATACACTGAACGAAAATCTTACTCCCGCCCCTTCTGTTTTTTCTTCTCCTCGCCTTGATGAAACACAAGTTCCGCGGGTTTCAACTAATCAGATTCACATTACTCCAAAACCACAATTTGAATCCGGCTTGAATCCAAAATATAAATTCGACCATTATGTAAAAGGCGAGAGTAATCAATTCGCTCTTGCCGCCGCTCTTGCCGTTGCAAATAATCCCGGAGGAACATCGTTCAATCCGTTGGTGGTGTACGGTGGTGTTGGATTGGGAAAAACACATCTTGTTCAATCAATCGGAAATCAGGTTGTTCGTTCCGGCAAACCGACAAGAGTATTGTACATCTCAAGTGAAAAGTTTACAGTAGATTTTGTTGATGCGATTCAGAAAAATAACATTGCCGATTTTTCCAACTTCTACGGCAATGTTGACCTCTTAATTGTGGATGATATTCAATTTTTCGCGGGAAAAGAAAAAACACAGGATTATTTCTTTCACATCTTCAACGCCTTACATCAACAAGGAAAGCAAATTGTACTCTCGTGCGACCGTTCTCCGAAAGAACTGAAAGGATTGAACGATAGGTTGATTTCCCGTTTTCAATGGGGATTAACGACCGATGTTCAGCCGCCTGACCTTGAGACACGCATTGCAATCCTTAAAACCAAGAGTTCTACTGAAAATATTGAAATTTCACACGAAGTAATAGAATTCGTTGCCTCCAATGTTACAACGAACATTCGCGAACTTGAGGGATGTTTGATTGGAATTACCGCACGAGCATCGTTAGAGAAACGAGTAATTGATATTGACCTTGCAAAAGATGTTATTCGCTCGGTGATTGGTGAATTCCGAACCCACATCACAATTGAAGATATCCAACGGCTTGTGAGTCAACAGTTCAGTATTCCTGAAGATTTGTTGCGTGGAAAAACTCGCAAGCAAGAAGTCGTTACGCCGCGACAAATTGCAATGTATCTTTCAAAGGAATTAACAAATTCATCGCTCAATACAATTGGTTTACATTTCGGAGGACGAGACCACAGCACCGTCATTCATGCATATCAAACAGTAGAAGATAACATGAAAAACGACGCTAAGCATCGTCAATTAGTTCTCTCTCTTAAATCAAAATTAGAAAGCAGATTATAGACGTAGCACACCGTGGATAACTTGTTGGCAGGTGAAGTATTTCTCTTGATAGTTTCCCAATAGTGTGTTGACAAGTTCGGTAGTTTTTTCTTCTTGTCAGATGTTTGTGGATTGTGTCTATAACTAAGCTAATCATCCACATCCCATTCACAAAACAAAACTCTCATTCTTCTACAAACGAAACAGGGAATGACATATCCTCCAAGTTATCAACATATTCACAAACATATTAATACAATCATTTTTAAAGAAATCTCTCTCTTATAATATATTATAGCACAATATGTTACAGTGATTTTGATATTGTAAGTCACCTAAAAAATGCGTACTTTCTTCACGCATTTTTATCACCAATTTTCTCTTAGGAGTTTATTTTACATGAAATTTTCCGTATCTACATCAGACCTCCAAAAACATTTAGGAAGCATCAGTGGAGTAATTCCGGCAAAGTCCACGTTACCGATTTTAGAAAATTTTCTTTTTGAACTTTCCGGCAATGAGTTAGAGATAACCGCTACTGACCTTGAAATGTACACGACAATTAAATTGAATGTTGAAGGCAACGATAAGGGTAAGTTCGTTATTCCGGCTAAACGACTTTTAGAGACAATTCGCTCACTTACCGACCCGACAGTGAAGTTTGATGTTGATACCGACACGTTTAAAATTGTGATGAAAACGGAGAATGGAGAATATAAACTCACGGGTGAATCAAACGAGAATTATCCGTCACTTCCTGACTTCAAAGGAGAAAAGGAACTGAAAATCGGGAGCGATATTCTTCGGAGATTAATTGCAAAAACGGAATTTGCTGTTAGCAGTGATGAACTCAGACCGGCAATGACAGGCGTGTTATTTCAAATGCGACCGGAAGAAATTTGTGCGGTTTCTACCGATGGTCATCGTCTTGTAAGGATGAGAGAAACAACATTCAAATCAAAACATAAATCTACAGACGTTATCATTCCGGCGAAAGCGCTTAAATTGATTGCAAAGAGTCTCGAAGAGTCAGAGGGAACCGTTCTCTTTAATGAATCGCACATCAAATTTACACTCGGCAGTCTTATTCTGATTACGCGGCTTATCGAGGAGAAGTATCCGAACTACGAAAGTGTTATTCCTCAGGATAACAATAAGAAACTTTCGGTCAATAAAAATCAACTTCTTTCTTCGGTGAGAAGAACTGCATTGTTTGCAAACTCAACAACACGGCAAGTTCGTTTCTCTCTGAAAAGTAATTCCATGTCCGTCTCTGCTGAAGATATTGATTTCGGAAGTGAAGCAAACGAAACGCTCACATGCGATTACAATGCAGACGATATGGAAATTGGTTTCAACGCAGGATATGTTGTTGATGTGTTATCACATATTGATAGTGATGAAGTGGTGTTTATGCTCAATACATCAACACGCGCAGTAACAGTTATGCCGCCAACTCAGAAGGAAGGCGAAGATATTTTAATGTTGGTGATGCCCGTTCGTTTGAACGCTTGAAGGTGAACCGTGAATGCGTCTGACGACACTTCGGGTACAAAATTTTCGGAATCACGCCGAATCGGTTTTTGAATTCGGTAACAACGCCAATCTTTTTTTAGGAGAGAACGGACAAGGAAAAACAAATATCCTCGAAGCAATTTCGTATCTCTGTCTGACGAAAAGTTTTTACGCAAGCAGTGATGCAGTTGCCCTGCGACTCGGAACAGAATTCTTCGAGCAGGAAGGAATGTTCGTTTCGGAGTCGGGCAACGAAAACAAAGTCCGCGTCGCATACGATAGACAACAATCTCAAAAAGCGTACTTCATCAACAAGAAATCGGTCGAACCGTTTTCTACCGTCATAGGAAAATTCCCGGTCGTTATTTGCTCGCCCGAACATAACCCGATTACATCCGGCGGGCCCGAAGAACGGCGCAGATTTGCCGATTTTGTGATTTCTCAAGCAAGTTCTGTCTATTTAAAAGCGTTGATGGAATACCGCCGGGTCATCAAGCAACGAAATAAAATTTTGCTCGATGCCCGAATCGGAAACATGAGTCCAGCGGGATTGCTTGAATCGTGGGATGAACAACTTCTCCAACACGGTGCGACAATCACGCACCGGCGAAAATTATTTGTTGATGGATTCAAACATATTCTTCATTCATCGTATCACGAACTTATTGGGAGTGAAGAAGAGCCGCAGATTGAATATTCTCCGTTTGCAGAATCGTTCTTGTCTGAAGATGATTGCCGGGTGTTGTTGAAAACTTCGTTGGCGCAAAATCGAAAAGAAGAATTGCGTGTCGGTTCAACTCTTACAGGTCCGCACAGAGATGAGTTTGTTTTCACCATCAACGGGCTTGACTTACGAAAGTACGGTTCGCAAGGTCAGCATAAAACCTTTTTGGTTGGATTGAAGTTAGGCGAGTTTTTCTATTTGAAAAATCTCTGCAACGAAACGCCGTTGCTGTTACTCGATGATATTTTCAGTGAGTTGGATGAACGCCGCTCGAAACGGCTGTTGGATTTTGTCGGAACAATCAGTCAAACATTTATCACCTCGACCTCGGTGAAATGGTTTGAACCGTTTGTAGAGTTCAATCATACAAACAGGAAATTTTTTATTAAAAGCGGCTCAGTTGTTCCGGAAGAGAAAGCGATTGTTGCATGAGAGCATCGGCGCCGAAACAACTTGGCGGTGTTCTCGAATCGGTTATTCAAAACCTTGGACTCGGACAACGACTTAAGAAAGCAGAAGCGCTCGACCGGTGGAGCGAAATCGTTGGAGAACAAATTGCACGCGTAACCGTTCCGGTTCGAGTTGAAGGTGATACGTTAGTTGTTCATGTCACTTCATCGGTGTGGCGGAACGAGTTGGTGTTTCTCAAACGAGAGTTGATTACAAAAATCAACAAATCGGTACAAAAAGATTTAATCAAGGATATAATTTTTCGATAAGAAATCGAACAAAAAATGAAATCAGAAAAAGAAAATAAGAAAAAACAAGAAGGCGAATACACTGCGGACGACATTACCGTTCTTAAAGGACTTGAGCCGGTCCGTCAGCGCCCCGCCATGTACATTGGTGATGTATCCACACGCGGGCTTCATCATCTTGTGTATGAAGTTGTGGATAACTCGATTGACGAAGCGCTTGCCGGCTATGCTCACAATATTAATGTGAGTATCAATAAAGACGGTTCAATAACGGTCGTTGATGACGGGCGCGGAATCCCGACGGGAATACACGCTGAAGAAAAACGTTCGGCGCTTGAAGTCGTTATGACGGTTCTGCATGCAGGCGGGAAGTTCGATAAAAGCACGTACAAAGTTTCCGGCGGTTTGCACGGCGTCGGTGTTTCGGTGGTGAACGCTCTTTCCGAGTGGCTTGAAGTGGAAGTTTCGCGTGAAGGAAAATTGTGGTTTCAGAAATTCAAACAGGGAAATCCTGTCGAACCGGTGAAAGTTATCGGCAAAGCAGAAGGAAGGAAAACAGGAACAAAGGTTACCTTCCTTCCCGACGGTACGATTTTTAAAAACCGAACATATAAATTTGAAACACTTGCTGAACGGCTGCGCGAACTCGCGTTCCTCAATCCCGACGTTGTTCTCACCATCAAAGATTTGCGTAAAGGACAGGAACAGGAAGAAGAATTTCATTTCAAAGGGGGATTGATTGAGTTTGTAAAATATATTGATTCAACCCGTCCCTCGTTGTTGAAAAAATCGTTCTATGCAAAAGGACAGGACAAGGATGAAAACGGACGGGTGGTCGAAGTTGAAGTCGCGTTTCAATACAACGACCAATACAACGAAAATATTTTCACCTATGTCAACAACATCAATACGCATGAAGGCGGAACGCACCTTATCGGGTTCCGCACAACGCTTACCCGCACACTGAATAGTTTTGCATCGAAAAATAATCTTGTAAAAGAAAACAGCGTTCAACTTACCGGCGATGATTTCCGCGAAGGATTGACGGCGGTAATCAGCGTGAAAGTTCCGGAGCCGCAGTTTGAAGGACAAACAAAAACAAAACTCGGTAACAGCGAAGTGAAGGGAATTGTTGAAGGAGTTGTAGGCGAACATCTTGCAACGTGGCTCGATGAAAATCCGCCCGATGCGAAACGGATTATTGAAAAGTGTTTACGCGCGGCAGAAGCGCGGGAAGCCGCCCGCAAGGCACGCGAACTTGCGCGCAGGAAAAACGCGCTCGAATCTTCAACGCTTCCCGGCAAACTTGCCGATTGTTCCATTGAAGACCCGGAACACTGCGAACTTTACATTGTAGAAGGAGATTCCGCAGGCGGCTCGGCTAAGCAAGGACGCGACAGAAGATTTCAAGCAATCCTTCCCATTAAAGGAAAAATTCTGAACGTGGAAAAATCGCGGATGCATAAAATTCTTGAGAACGAAGAAATCCGTTGTATCTTTCAGGCAATCGGAACAGGCGTGGGCGAAGATTTCAGTTCAGCAAAATTGCGCTACGGGAAAATCATCATCATGTGCGATGCCGACGTGGACGGTTCACACATTCGCACACTCTTGTTGACACTCTTCTTCCGCCACATGAGAGAACTGATTGACCTCGGGCATGTGTATATCGCACAGCCGCCGTTGTACAAAGTCAAAAAAGGAAAACAGGAACATTACGCGTTCGATGATGAAGAGCGGGATGAAATCATCAAACGATTAAAGGGAGAAAAGAAAAAAGACACAGAGAAAGAAGAAGCAACGGTTGAAGTTGTGGAAGGAGAAGAAGTTATTGTTAACTCGAGCGGGATGGCTATCTCCCGTTTCAAAGGGTTGGGTGAAATGAATCCCGAACAACTGTGGTCAACAACGATGAACCCCGAAACACGAACCGTGTTACAGGTAGCGATTGAAAACGCCGCGGATGCCGACCGAACATTTTCCATATTGATGGGAGATGAAGTTGAACCGCGCCGTGCATTCATAGAGAAGAATGCGAAGTATGTACGGAATCTTGATGTGTGATTATATGTATGTGAGTATATAGTATTTGAGTAGTTGAGATTAAAGATAAAGCATGATAAGAAATCCGGAAGAAGTAGAGCGAATGAGAAGAAGGCAAGAGCGCGAGCATCCTTTGACTATCGAACAAAAATATGCTCTTCTTGATTCGATGTATGAAGAAGTAAAATCGCTCGGCAAATTGAAGACGAATAACGGAGAAGATGATTTGAGCCATTTGATTGCCATAGCAAGGAAATTGAATGTCGGTATTTGAAAAACTCCTCTCGAGAATCGTGCCTTTGCTTGATCGAGAAAACATTCCGTATATGGTAATTGGTGGTCAAGCGGTCATTGTTCACGGCGAACCGCGCTTTACGAAAGATATAGATATTACGCTTGGAATTGACACAAACGAAGCAGAACGAGTATATAAAATAGCTCAAGAACTTTCGCTTGAACCGAGGAAGGGCGTAACAAAGGAGTTTGTGATACGAAATGCTTTATTCAGCGTGGAAGAAAAAGAGACGAACGTTGTTGTTGATTTTATCTTCTCATTTATGCCGTACGAGAGAGAAGCGATTCAACGAACGGTGACGGTCCGACTCGGGAATACAAACGTACGATTTGCGACCGCTGAAGATACGATTATACATAAACTGTTTGCCGGAAGACCGCTCGATATTCAAGACATAAAAGGTATTATTAATACAAACCGAAATCTTGACACAACGTACGTAAAAAAATGGTTGAAGGAATTTTCAATGAATTCAGAAAGAAACTTGGTGAAAGAGTATGATGAAATTGAAGAAGAAGTACAAGGTTTGTAATTAAGAATACGCGAGGTTTGTATGTCATCAAGATGTTTAATAATTAGATTATCGAATAGTTTCTAATGGAATGAAATATGAAGAAAGTATCGTTTGCAGAATTTGTCAAAGAAGTCCTCAAGAACGCGCGTTACAAAGAAGGAGTGAATGAAAAATGTATTATAGGCATCGCCCCGGATTTGCCGGGTTGCATGACGCAAGCAGATAATTTTGAAGATGCCCGGGCAAATCTTATTGATGCAATAGAATTATGGGTAACTTCTGCATTGAAGGATGGGGATCCGATTCCCGCTGTTAACGGACGAAGTTTGATTACCGCCGTGAACAGATTAAGCAAATCAAGAAAAAATTTTGTTCATGCCTAAAATTCCACCTTGCTCACGGTCTGAGTTAGTGAAAAAACTGAAGAATCTCGGGTTCCAGGGTCCATTTCCCGGTGGAAAACATGAATATATGAAGCGTGAAAAATTTCGGTTGACAATTCCCAACCCGCACGGAAAACAAATAGATAGTATTTTCATCAAGGAATTGTTGCGGCAAGCAGAGATTGATGTAGATGAATGGTTAAATAGATAGATCGTCGAAAAGAAAAAAATGATTTACAATTTAAACTGCTAAGAATAAACAACAAAAGAACAACAGTCAACCGACAACCAAGAACGAAGAACTAAGAGAATGGCAACATTAAGCGAAAAAATAGTCCCCGTAGATATTGAAGACGAAATGAAGGGCTCGTACATTGATTACGCGATGAGCGTAATCGTGTCAAGAGCATTACCCGATGTGCGTGACGGATTAAAACCCGTTCATCGCCGCGTGCTGTTCGGAATGAGTGACCTCGGACTTGCGAGCAATCGGGCGTATAAAAAAAGCGCGCGTATCGTCGGAGAAGTGCTTGGTAAATATCACCCGCACGGAGATTCGGCGGTGTATGATACGATGGTTCGTATGGCGCAGGATTTTTCTCTCCGCTATCCGCTTGTGGATGGACAAGGAAACTTCGGCTCGATGGATGGAGACGCGCCCGCGGCAATGCGTTACACAGAGGCGCGGCTTTCCCGTATCGCAGAAGAAATGCTTCGTGACTTAGACAAAAACACGGTGGATTTCGCCCCGAACTTTGACGACACGCTGAAAGAACCGACCGTTATGCCCGCGCAGATTCCGAATCTTCTCGTCAACGGAAGTTCAGGAATTGCAGTCGGCATGACGACAAACATTCCTCCACACAATCTTACCGAAGTGATTGATGGTTGCATCGCGGTGATTGATAACCCCGCGCTTCCCGAAGAAAAGTTGATGAAGATTATCAAAGCGCCCGATTTCCCGACCGGCGGAATTATCTATGGTTACGACGGAGTGAAGGATGCGTATAAAACAGGGCGCGGGAAAATTATTGTTCGTGCGAAAGCGAACATCGAAACAGGAAAAGGAGACCGGCAGAGAATTATCGTCACCGAAGTTCCGTATCAGGTCAACAAAGCATCGTTGATTGAGAAGATTGCAGAACTCGTCCGGGAAAAGAAATTAGAAGACATCTCCGGCGTGAATGATGAATCCGACAGAGACGGATTGCGTGTCGTGATTGATTTGAAACGCGATGCCGATGCGGAAGTTGTGCTGAACAATCTTTACAAACACACGCAACTTCAGACAACATTCGGCGTTATCATGCTTGCGTTGGTTGACGGACGCCCGCAAACGCTGACACTCCGACAGATTATTGACCACTTCATCAAGCACAGAAATGAAGTTGTCGTTCGCCGCGCGAAGTACGATTTGGATGAGGCGGAGAAACGCGCTCATTTACTCGAAGGATATATTATCGCGCTCGATAATATTGATGAAGTCATCCGTGTCATCAAAAAATCGAAAGATGTTCCGACGGCGCAGGAACAGTTGATGAAGCGATTCAAACTTTCCGAGATACAGGCGAAAGCGATTCTTGACATGCGCTTGCAACGGCTTACCGGTCTTGAACGGAAAAAGATTGAAGAAGAGTACAAAGAGACGATTAAACTCATCGAGAAGTTGAAAGCAATTCTTGCAAGCAAAAAATTACAGATGCAAATCATCAAAGAAGAATTGCAGGAAATCAAAAAGAAATATGGGGATGAACGCCGGACGGAAATCATCTACAAAGCGGAAGAGTTCAGCATTGAAGATATGATTGCGCAGGAAGATGTCGTTATCACGGTCAGCCACGGCGGATTCATTAAACGTTTCCCTGTTTCCAACTACAGGCGGCAAGCCCGTGGCGGAAAAGGAGTTACAGGCGCGACTACGAAGGAAGATGATTTTATTGAACAAATGTTTATCGCCTCGACGCACAATTATATTTTATTCTTCACAGATAAAGGTCGGTGTTATTGGTTGAAGGTGTTCGAGATTCCCGAAGCGGGACGAATGGCGCGCGGGAAATCCATCGTCAACCTTGTTCACAAACAATCGGATGAAAAAATCACCGCGTTTGTTTCCGTCGCACAGTTTGATGACGACCACTATGTTGCTATGTTCACCGAACAGGGTTTGATTAAAAAGACGGCGCTTTCGGAATACAGCAACCCGCGTAAAAACGGTATTGCCGCAATCAAATTACAAAAGGGAGACCAACTGATTGATGTAAAACTCACCGATGGAAAATCCGACATCGTTATCGGAACGAACAAGGGAGTTGCAATTCGTTTCCATGAATCAGAAGCGAGACCGATGGGACGAACAGCGAGCGGCGTTCGAGCCATCAGGTTAGAGAAGAAAGATAAAGTCGTCGGCGCAGTAGCGGCGCGAAGACAAACGACAACAATTCTTGTCGTCTCGGAAGATGGTTTCGGAAAACGGAGTGACCTTGCCGATTACCGCGTTAGTCATCGCGGAGGCAAAGGCGTGTACACATTAAAGATAACCGAGAAAACAGGGAACATGGTTGCCATCAGGGAAGTGTTAGACAATGATGACATCGTTGTCGTAACATCGCAGGGCATTATCATCCGCCAACCAGCGAAGACAATTCGCGTTGCCGGACGGAACACGCAGGGCGTTCGCCTCATCCGTCTTGATGAGAAAGATAATGTTTCCGCGGTTGCCGCCGTTCCATCAGAGGAAGAAGAAAACGGCGCGAAAGAAATCGCGGGCGAAGGTGAACAGCAGACATTGTTTGAAGAGAAGAAACGCGGGAAGAAATAATGTTGAATATTCTACCCGCACCAATCCCTTCTGAATTGCATATTTAACCAACCCCGCGACATCGTGTACACCGAGCTTCTCTATAATGTTAGCTCGGTGAAACTCGACCGTGCGAACGCTGATAAAAAGTTTATCGGCAATTTGCTGGTTGGTGTTTCCTTCCGCTATCATCTGGAGGATTTCACGCTCACGCGGCGTCAGTTCAACTTCTTTTACTTTGTAATCGTGGGTATTTGATTGTTTGACGAACGAATCAATAATTATTTTTGAAATCGCCGGAGTAAAAAACTGTTCTCCTGAGTGAACCGTGCGTATCGCCTTCAGCAAATCTCCGGTTAAAGAATTTTTAAGAATATATCCGCTTGCCCCGCACTGTAACACCCGCTTGATGTATTCTTCATTGTCATACTGTGTGAGGATTAGAACATTGACTCCCGCGTGATGCTTTTTAATACGATACGTCGCCTCGATGCCGTTCATGTTCGGCATACTAATATCCATTAAAACAATATTGGGAGAAAGCGTTCGAACTTTTTCTATTGCATCCAATCCATCCTCTGCCTCGCCTACGACATGAATGTCGGTTTGATTATTCAACAGCGCGACGATTCCCGCGCGCACAACATGGTGGTCATCTACAATTAGGACTTTTATTTTTGAGGATTTCATTCCGGGTAATTTTGTTAATGAATTGCTTTGTGTGGCGATGTATTCGGTGAGAGTAGCTCGGGGATGACAGTGTTATTCCGTAGAGGAATTTCAATCATGATTTCTGTTCCATGGTGAGGAGCGGATTCGACGCGAAATGTTCCTCCGAAGAATTCCACGCGCTCTCGCATGTTTCGTAAACCATGGTGAACCCCGTCGGCATCCTGCACGTGTTCGCGCCGGACAAATCCTTTTCCGTTATCTGCAACAATAAGTGCAAGCACACCATCACGGATAAGAAACTGAATTGTCACTTTTGTCGCGTTCGCGTGTTTGGCAACATTCGCGAGTAATTCCTGAACGATGCGGAAAAGACTCGTCTCAATCATCGAATCGAACCGTGCTTCATAAAAGGGAAGATGGAGGTCAATGGCAATGCCCGTCCGCCGTTCAAAATTCGCCGAGTGAAGTTTGATTGCCGCTTTCAATCCGAAATCATCGAGAATGGTCGGACGAAGGTCGTTTGCAAGATGTTTCGCTTCTGCCTCGGCTTCATTGGCAAGTGTTAGGACCTCCTGTAAATAGGTCATTGCTTTTTCCTGTTCTGCGTCAAAACTTTTTATCGTCAGTTCGGTATTAATCTTCAACATTGTTAACACCTGGCTCAACCCGTCGTGGATTTCCCGTGCGAAACGCTTGCGTTCTTCCTCTTGTAAGCGTACCATTGCGTGAGACATCTCGCGTAGTTCCTGCTCGCGTTCACGGGCAGATTCATACAGGGTCGCGTTCTCTAAGGCAACACCGATTTGCTTGCCAAATGTTTGCAACATCAGTTTCAGTTCATCTGAAAACGGAAACGGTTGACGATGAATTATGCTTAAAACCCCAAGCAAACGCCCTTTCGAAACAAGGGGAAGTGTTGCAAATCCACGGATGTTTTCCATAGCGCGGAGTTTCGGGTCAAACATTAAATCATGGTTCGCATCATCTATAAAAATAGGCAAGCCGGTTTTTGCCGCCAAGCCCGTGTTTCCTTTTCCTATTTCCCAGCGGCGGACTTGTTCAAGAAACCCGGGAGAGAGTCCGTGAGAAAATTGTACGATTAAATCTTTACGCGCTTCGTCAACGAGATAAATAATTCCCGCGTCGAATCGTGTAACTTCCAGGACGACCGAGAGTGCGTTTTGTAATCGTTGGTCGAGTTGAAGCGATTGTGCAAGTCCAAACGAGAGACGTTGCATCGCGGAAATTTGTTCGTAGCGTCGTTGTAATTCTTCTTCCGTTTTTTTTCTGTCGGTAATGTCAATAAGCAGGAGGACGTATTCAGTTGTTCCGGTTTGATTATTCACCGACGGGGTTGCATCGACAAGAACCCACCGGGGAACCGCGCTTGAAGCATATATTTGAATTTCAAACGGCTGTCGTTCGTTCAAAGGCTGATGAAGTCGCTGCATCAACTGAGAACGGGAAGTTTCATCGCGAACAAACGTCGAAATATTCTTTCCAAGAATTTCATGCGGAGCAAAACCAAGCAAAGTTGCCGCGGGCGCGTTGACATACTTGATGATGTTTGTTCCGTCAACAGCGATGATTCCCTCGATCGCGCTTTCAACTATTTTCGTATAACGTTCTTCTGCGTGATGTAATTGTGAGTGGAAGTGTTGGCGGATATAATCAAGCATAAACACAACGCCGGAAAAAATGGCTGCTCGTTCAACGGAACTCCACAAAATCATGCCGAGTGAATTCGCTTCCCAGAGTTGAAGATTCACTTGCCAGACGAGAAGACAAAGGGCAACGATAAGCAAACCGGGAGTTCTCCCCCCGTACCATGTGACAAAGGCAATGGGAAGTAAATAAAAAAGTTTGAGAGAAATGTTCGGACCGGCAAAATGCGACGCGATACCAACGATGAGCGTCAGGATAATTCCAAGTGCAAGGAGATATGTTCGCGAAAACATTTGTTCGATAATGATGTAGAGAAGTTATGCTCAGTGTAAGTCGCCTAAGTATAAGGCATTAAATTTCAAAAATCAATTTTTTGCCTGCCGTGAAATAAAGAATGGATGCCTTTATCAGACATCCATTCTTGTTTCAGGAAGTTGGAGTTGGGTGGAAATTCACCAATTGCCGTTTCTTGATTAAAATGGTCTGTTCAGCCTCAAAAATACATGAACGGGTTCGGCAATATCCGTACGCCATGCAAAGCCGAGACGGATTTTTGCATCTCTTGAACCGACACCGAATCCCCAGTCGGATTTCAAATTATCGAACCGGAGAGTTTCGAATCCTTTATCGGATTTTTCATCACTTGCGACTGTATTCGCATAGCCCGCATCATAAAATAAAATCAAATTACAGTTGCGTAATAGCCACGACGGGAACACGTCCACCGCATCAAATATTTTTCCGTTCAACATATACTCGGCATTGAACAGTGCGATGCGGTTTCCTTGAAACTCTTTGTAACCGTACGCGGGCAATGTGCTGATGCCGCCGAGTTCGAACCATTTTTGCGGAGGAACATTGCCAGTCGCAGAAGCGGCACGCAATCGGAAGTTGAGATTTTCGTATTTGCTCAATGGCTGGTAGCGAATAAAATCAAACACGTAACGGTTGAATTCAAAATCGCCGCCGAATGATTTGCCTGCGACTTCCGCGCTCATCGCGACTTTCCATCCGGAAGTAAAATATGTGCGTTGTTGTTCCCGATGCATCTCGAACGAAGCAAGCGCGCTTTTCATTCTTCCTTCAAGTACTTGAGGATTATCTCTGAATGATTTATCTCCGCCAAAGAGTGACCAGTTCGTGTTCCAGTCGAGAGATTGATATTGGTCGCTTAGGTACGCAACGCGGAATTGCATGTCGGAACTTTTCCATTTGCCGAACAGACCGAACCATGCAGAAGCGCCTTCCCGCCCGTAGTAATCCCGGTAATCATCTCTCATAAAAAATGAAGTTAATGAGTTTTCCCCTTCGTCAATAATCCATTGGTCTTTCGAATCGGTGAGACTGTGTCCTTCGGCTCCGACTTCAATCAGCGTGCGTCCCATGCCGAATTGTTGAGAAATTCCTCCGTTGTAACGCCAGCGATGTGAGGCAAATCCGTAGCCGACAGAACCAAATAATGATATGGAACGCTCGTCCCACGAATAACGATTCGGGAAATTCATTCCAAGGAACAGGGCTTCAACGCGGTTATACCTGACAAAAAAGTTTTCATTATTGAGTTCCCATGGATATGAAACAAACGCCGCCTGATTCAGGCGAGAGTCGTTCGCCCCGGCGTAGAGCCTGCTTTCGGCAATTCGTTTCCTTCTCAAGAACCGTTCGTCGTTCGACCAATCTTCGAGGTCGTCATCTTCGTCTCTGTATTCGCGAGGTTCATCACTGAAGATGTACGTATCATATTTTTCATCGAATCGTGTGAACGCATCTTGCACAACCGAATCAATCATTGAATCAAACGAGTCAGACCGATCGTTTTCCTGACCAACAGAAATTCCTACAAGAACGAGTGTGCAGATGATAATTCCTAAAAGTGTAAACCATGTTTTCATTTATTTCATCCTTATTGTTCATTCTCTCTATATAAAGTTATTCCCCACATTGTCGGGTCGTCCGGCGCATCCATGTTCCAGTCGTTGTAAGAATGTGAATCGTCTGAAACATAGCGAAGGAGGTATTCGCCCTTTCTGAGAATAATGGTTGTGTTCACCATTCTGTTTTTGCGCGCTCCGCCGGCATGAAACGTCATCGAGTACGTCATTTCCCAAACAACTTCGCCCGTGTGCGCGTTTTCAATCCAACCATAATCAAACATCTCGCGGTTTTGTCCTTCGCCGAGTGCGTAGACACGAACGCGTGTCTCCTGTTCAAGTTTGAAGCGCTCACTATTATCTTCGCCGTCCCGTACCTGAATGATTTGTGCAAGCGCACTGTTTCGTTTTGGGGAAACATCTTTTTCCACAGACGCGGGATTAAATTTTTCTCCTTCTCCCATGATTGTGATTCCCCAATGTTTTTGGTCAACCGGCGCCGAAGCATTCCACTCATTGTATGCATGCGAGTCATCGGTTTTGTAATAGACAGTGTAAGTTCCATTGGGCAACGAAATCGTTTCATCAATCATTCTGTTCTTTGAACTGCCGCCAGCGTGTTCGGTTCGGTCGGCTTCCATTACCCAGACTTTCTCGCGGGTTTTCGCGTTGATAATCCAGGCATAATCAGCCATGGAACGATCGGAGAGCGAGCGTTCGCCGAGTGCATAAATACGTATTGAGGTTTCTTCTTTGAGATTGAACGATGAGTTACGTGTTTCATCATTTCCGATGCGCGATAACTCAACGATAATATTTTTGAAATCAGCCGCCTCACTCAACTTGAAGTTTGATTTATCTGTTGCATTGGTTGCCATCAGGGTGACTCCGTAATGGAACGGGTCGTTCGGTGGCGCAGAGTTCCAGTCGAGATACGAATGTGAGCCATCGGTAACGTACATCAAAACATAGTCCCCGGCATCGAGAGAAATTGTTTCGTCGCACTTCTTATTTTTCTTTGCGCCGCCTGCATGTGTGACGTTCTCTTCGCTCATTTCCCAGACGCGCTTGTGAGTCTTCGTGCTGACAATCCATCCGTAATCAACCAACTCATCGTCGTTCACTCCTTCGCCGAGCGCGTACACGCGAATCGTCGTCGGCTTGCCCAGAGAAAATCCCTGTTTCACATAATCATTCTCTCCGACTTTATGAGATTTATACAGAATGTTGGAAAATTCTTTTGGCGCGTTGAACGTCGTTTCATCAATGGTCGGGTCGGAAAGATAAATATCAATACCCCAATTCTTCACGCGCTTCTCCCAATCTTTGTAAAAATCGTCAGTGAAAAAATTGTAAAACCACGAGAACGGCCCCCATTCTTTTTTCATCTCTTTGGAATCCATTTTTTCC
Source organism: Ignavibacteriota bacterium (assembly GCA_016212665.1). Lineage (NCBI taxonomy): Bacteria > Pseudomonadati > Ignavibacteriota > Ignavibacteriota bacterium. The sequence continues at coordinate 144,271 of JACREZ010000040.1, read as the reverse complement.
CGACGGTCAATATTTAACTCGATGTTTCCCAATCCGGATTTTTCCTGAAAACCATACGCGGCAAAATAAACCTCATAACTTCCGGCGGGTAATTGAACGCTGCCATCAAACAGACGGTCTTTGTTTTGATTTTCAGTATTCTCATAATTCATTACCCAGACACGTTCACGGGTTTCCGAGTTGAGTATCCAACCATACGCGAACAAATTGACGCGGTCAAAAAAGTCTCCGCTTTTTTTTCCACCACCCAAGGCATCAATATGAATGGTTGCAGGATGGGGGAGGGTGAATCCAGCGGCTTTCACTTCGACCTGTGAAAAATCTCTAAGCTGAATTAACAGCCGCTCGCCGGCGAATGCCTGGAGTGAAATGAGCAACGAGAGCAACGTAACGGTTACGCGTGCAATTCCCGGATGATGTTTATGGTTTTGTTTCATAGTTTTTATAGAAAATTCCCTTTTCATGGTACGGTTTCGGGGTATTGAAGTTTCAAAACCCGGCAAATGCTTTATTAATAGAGCGAACAATCCCGCATTCCGTTTTACTTTCGATAGCGAGATTGTGAGCGCCTTGCGCCATCCCGTTGGGACTTCGTCGCTTCGCTCGCGATGACCATCTGGCAACAAGCTCATTATGGGACGGACATTTTGTTCGAGGAAGATTCGGATTCTGCATTTTTGAAAATCTATTGAATCTGAACATCCCCGGCAACTTTTATCATAGGGAGACTGTTTAGTCTCGGCATGAAAAACGATATTCACGGGAATAATACTGTTCAACAAAATATATTCAAAGCAGAAAGGGCTTTGGCAAACTGTTTTCTTGCTATTGACAGACCTTTTTCCTATTTTTTCCGTGTAATCGTTGAGAGCAGAAGTCTCTCATAATAAATTCAACATTATCCACCTCAACAAGCCTCAGAAAGGAACGTTGTATCGGTTCTTGGTAACAGTTTTATTTTAGTGAGCAGGAAAGACTTGCTTACGCTGTACTTTTTATAAATAACAGGATCGAAGTTTCAACGTGCCTAGGGGTTCCAACGCGTCCGGCGATATGACTATACATCTACCGGCGCGCGCATTAGTTCCGTTAGTAAAGGATTTCACGCGTACGCGTTATTTTTACGCGATAGGTGTGGTGTGTCTTCTTTTGCTCACACAGCAGACGGGAGTTATTTCCTTTTCAACGGGAATGTTACATCAACACGCTCCCTCACAAGGTAATTTTCTTTTTCAGTCCTCCAATACATTTACTGCTTTAGCAGATACCGACCTTGTTGGTGCGGATACGGTGAAAACCGACAGTCTGAAAAAAGATACGCCGGTCGAAGCGCTTCCTCTTGAAATTCCTGATACAACAGAAGATGAGTCTGTTGCACCGGAAGATTCTGTTGAAGAAGAACCGGAGGTTGAACCGGAAACTGAAGCGGGAGAACCCGATTCACTTGTACAAGAAGATAGTTTAAAAATCCCCAAAAGTCTTCTTCATGATTCACTGCGTGTTGCCAGCGATTCAACAAGTTCCGATTCCACGAAGAATGATTCAACGTATGTTGTCTTTTTAGATTCGACGTGGAGGATGCAACAACACACGCATCATCGCCGCGATGATGTTGCGGTCAATCTGTTTGCGCGATATAATTCTTCGTTGTACTTAGATGTTGTTTCTCCTGCATACGTGCGCGAGATTTCGATGGATACGCTTGGCAGATTTGTCACGATACGCGAGCAGGTGAACGGCGTGGATGTGAAAGTACCTATCACGCTGACAACGGAAGAATACATCAGGCAACGGCTTGAATTCGAGAAACTGAATAACTGGCGCACGATGACGTACGAGTACAACCTTAACAAGGGAGACGATGGGCTTGGCGGCTTATTCAGTTCGTTCACAAATATTGAAATTCCCGTTCCGCAAAACCCGATTTTCAGCATTTTCGGAAAAAATAAAATCAGTTTGCGCATTACGGGGGCGATTGATATCCGCGCCGGCTTCCGGAATGTTACTTCCGACCTGCAAACATTGGCATCAACAGACCAATCGCGCAACGAGCCCGATTTCAAACAGGATGTTTCTATTAACGTCGATGGTTCGGTCGGAGACAAGTTGAAAATCAATGCCGATTGGAACACGCAACGAACGTTTGAATTTGAAAACTCCTTGAAAATTCGGTATCAGGGATACGACGATGACATTATCAAAACAATTGAGGCGGGAAACGTTTCCCTTTCTGTTCCGTCGTTTGTTGGAAGCAGTCAGGCATTGTTCGGAATTAAATCAGAAATGCAATTCGGTCCGCTCAAGTTGACTGCGTTAGTTTCTCAGAAGAAGGGTTCGGCGAAAGAGGTTTCGGTGTCGGGTGGTTCAAAAGCGGTTGGGAAAGATATTTCTCCGTTGCGTTACTCACTGTCTCACTTCTTTGTTGATACTGTGTATCGGAAAATTTTTGAAGAGTTTCATCGGGTCTATCCTCCGCAAATTACAAGCGAGATGCAGCAGTTGGAAATCAGTGAAATTGAAGTTTGGAAGGCGCCGACTAATGCTCAGGTACAAGGAAGGAAACAGGCACGCGCGTACATTAATCTGCCTCCCAAGATTGACCGTAATGAAACGTATGACGAAGACATTCTTTCAACATTAGACTCTACGGTAGGTTCGTACTACTCAGGATTTTTTGTTCGTCTCGAACCAAACAAAGATTATAAAATTCATCCTGTCGAAGGTTTCATCTCGCTTAACTCCGCTCCGAACGACAATGAAATCATTGCGGTGTCGTACAGTACGATTGGAGGACAATCCAGGTACTTTGGAGAGTTTGCCGGGAACGATACAAACTCAACGCGCCCAATCGTACTCAAACTGATTAAGCCGGAAAACTTAACGGAATCTTATTATCCTGCATGGAAACTTCAACTTCGAAATATTTATTCGCTCGATGCGAGAGATATTAAAGAAGGGGGACTTGACCTGAAGGTGTATTACAAGCCCATAGTCGGGAACGATATAGAAGACCCGAAAGGCGTGAATTTGTTGACACTGCTTCAACTCGACAGGTATCGCGTGGGCGGTGAAGGTCCTGATAATTTATTCGATTTCCTACCGAACTTTACCATTGATAAAGAACGGGGAGAACTGATTTTCCCCAACCTGGAGCCGTTCGATTCTGCCCTTGCCGAACAATTCGAAGCAAACGGTGTTAAAGATTATGACAGTTTAATTCTTCGTGGCATCTATAACAGAAAATTAACCGAACAGGAAAGAAACTCACTCCAGAGTAATATCTATACAATTCGTGTCAATGTTACAGGTGCCGTCAGCGCGCGGATTCCGCTTGGCTCGTTCAATGTTGTCGAAGGAAGCGTTCAGGTGTTGCTGAATGGTTCACCTCTTACCGCCGGTGTTGATTATGATGTGAATTATATTATCGGTGAAGTAAATGTCAGGAAAGAAGAAGCGCTTGTGCCGGGAGCGAATCTTCAGGTGAAGTTTGAACAGAATGATATGTTCCAGATTGCATCGAAGACGTTGATGGGAGCGCGCGGCGAACTCGATTTGGGACGAGATTCAAAATTCGGTTTCACCATTATGAACCTGAATCAGGAAACACTCAGCGATAAAGTCCGTCTTGGCGAAGAGCCGACGAACAATACCATCATGGGAATTGACGGGGGAACGTCGTTCAATCTTCCGTTCCTCACTTCTGCTCTTGATGCAATTCCCGGGCTCCGCGCGCGTGAGATGTCATCAATAAAAATTTCCGGTGAAGCCGCGTACATTCTCCCCGACCCGAACACAAAACGAAGTTCTATTCAAAGCGATAACGGCGCGAGCATTGCCTACATTGATGACTTTGAAGGTTCCCGAAGAACTGTTCCGCTCAATGTCAACTACACGGCGTGGAAACCTGCAAGTCCGCCGGTGTATACGTTGGTTGGTCCTGAAACTATGACACCGCTTTCGAAAATGTATTCAAAAGCGAAAATGTCGTGGTTCAATAATACACAACGATATGAGCCGGTATCTACACAGGAAATCTGGCCATTTAAAAGTGTTCGCCGCGGGCAGGAACTCGTCCCGATTTTGATTCTCGATTACAACCCGCTCGAACGCGGGATGTTTAATTACTCTTTGAATATTGACTCGACGTTGAAGATGTATCCGGAGAGAAACTGGAACGGTGTTCAGCGATACATCAACTCGACAGCCGGAGATTTAACACAACAGAACATTGCGTACTTGGAAATGTGGTTCCGCGCGACGAGCGAGGATTCGCTTGATTTGCGTAAAGGACGATTGTATGTTGATATCGGAAAGGTGAGCGAAGATGTCGTTCCGAACGGTAAGTTGAATTCGGAAGACGCTGTCATCACCGAACAAAATCTCGCAGGTTTACCGAATGGCGTTCTTAATCCCGGAGAAGATATTGGATTGGATACGCTATCTGATGTTCAGGAACGTGCACGGTATTCAGAATTTATTACGCGTAACCCCCAGTATGCCGACGACCCGAGCGGCGATAATTTCGACTATACAACCGAAAGCAATAGTTTTGAACGCATCAACGGAACAGAGAGAAATGGTGAACGAAACTCGGTTGATGGTCGCTATCCCGACACAGAAGACCTGAACGGGAATGGTACGGCAGACGTTACCGATACATATATTGAATATGAAATTCCGCTTGCAGAATCGCTTGAGGATGGTTCGAAAAACATTGCTATCGTTGGCGGCGGAACGAACAAATGGTTTCAGGTTCGCATTCCCTTGCAGGATAGTACAAGGATAGTTGGCGGGCAATCGGTAGTAAGCATTTTACAAAATGTTCAATACATCCGTCTCTGGCTTTCGGGATATAAAGCCCCGGTCCGTTTACGAATCGCGGAAATCAGTTTTGTCGGAAATCAATGGCTCGAAACCATGCGTGATGATTCTGTAATGAAAGTTTCGGTCGTGAACATCGAAGACAATAGCGGCGCGCCTGATTTCTACACGATTCCCCCAGGCGTTATCCGTGAGCGGGACCGCACACAGCCGGACCAGGAAATTTTCGGGAACGAACAATCGCTTGCCATGCTTATCAACGGGTTGCGCGCAGGCGAGACCCGGCAGGTAGCGAAATATTTTTCTCAACGCCCGATTGATATGTTCAACTACCGTTCGTTGAAAGTCTTTGTGCATGGTGACCAGTCGTTTGGTGAAGATGCGGAAATCTTTTTACGGTTTGGAGCCGACACCTTAAACTATTATGAATACCGCCAGCCACTCACATCGGAGTGGGGTGAGATGAATGTCGTCTTTTCCGAATTGACTTCGGTGAAAGCCGCGCGGGATTCCGGTGCGAACGCGTCACAGATTCCCGCTCCCAGCGGACCACCGGGTTCGTTCTATGCGATTCGCGGAAACCCCGCACTCACGAAAGTGCAATATCTTGGCATTGGCGTCCGGAATATTTCGGGAAGATATCCGCATAAAACACGCTACACAAATCCGCCGCGCGAGTTGTTCGGTAAGGTGTGGGTGAACGAAATGCGTGTAACCGAGGTGGACAACAGCGCAGGCGGCGCGTACAGGTTCGACACGCAAATAAAATTAGCCGACTTCGGAAATGTTTCTGTGAATTATTCGTACACCGACCCGAACTACCACGGAGTTGACCGTGCGTTCGGCGACCGCGTGACAAGGAAGAATTGGGCGGTCAATACAAATTTTGCACTTGACCATTTCCTGCCGCAGGATTGGAAAACATCACTGCCGATTGCCTACAGCCATCAGGAAAATATCGCATTGCCGAAATATCTCCCGAACACCGACGTCGTTGTTGATGAAGCGGCACGGAGAGCGGGGGAGAGAACTTCGGCAGATGCAACTCCCGAAGAAAAACTCGCCGCATCCGAGCGTATCATCACCGAATCGCAAACGTTGAGTGTGCGTGACAACTTCTCTGTTTCAGGCTTCAAATTCGGACTGCCGTTCGAGGCGTGGTATATCCGCGATATTATTAATAGCATCACGCTCCGGTTCAACTATGCTTCATCAAGTCAGCGCGACCCATCCATTGTTTCGGCTACTTCATGGCAATGGAATTTCGGAATGAACTATGATGTGACGCTGAACCACAGTCTCTTCCTGCAACCGTTCTCTTCGTTGTTTAATGGAATTTATTTGCTGGAAGATTATAAAGACTGGAAGATTTATCTCTTCCCGATTATGGGCTTCAGATCCAGTTTGGATGGCGGACGTTCATTGAACTCATCGTTAAGCAGAACGCAAAACTCGGCAGTGCGCGAAACGCGAACGTTCAATGCCTCGAAACAATTATCGTTCGGTTGGAAAATTACAGAAGGTGGTTTGCTTGGTATTGGCGGCGATTATGTTATCAACATCAAAAGAGATTTGTTGTATCTTGATACAACCGGAACACAGAGTTTTTCACAAGTCCTTCATGCACTTTTCTTCGGCGGGCGCGATGGTTCATACGGGCAGAACATCACGTTCAACCTGAAACCGAAAATCCCGAATATCTTCAACATCACAAAATATCTTGACCAGATTAATGTCGGGTACCGGGTTAACTATGCATGGCAGAACGCGTTTCAGCGCGGCGACCTCGGCAAAAGCGCGGCGTGGGAAAACTCCATCAGTGCGGGGTTCAACTTCCGTCTGAAATCGCTTGCCGACGGTTGGTTTAAGGATGATGATGCACCGGCACAATCAAAACAACAACAACCACCGCGCATTCAGCAGCGGGAAATGCGGGTTGACCCGAATGATTCTACCAAGAGAATTCCGGCAGATTCAGCCGCGGTGGAAGATACAAGTGCCTCTATTAACCCGTTGGAGAAGTTGAAGTATTTTGCAAAGATTTTAATCAAGTATCCACTGCTTGATTATGAAAATATCAACATTTCATTCGGGCAATCGAATCGCTCTGCCAACAACGGAGTAATCGGAAGTACGGGGTTTAAAAATTTCTGGGGAACGCTCCCGTTCCAGATGCCGGATGCAGACACAAACGGCGGCGGACCTTCGCGGCTGTATCAGTTAGGACTTGTCTCCGACCCAAGCAGTACATTACGATGGACAGGCAGTTTCCCGTTCTTCGAACCGATTGCGTATCGCGGACCGGATGGCTGGGTTTCAAACTCGCTTGGTTTACGAGCAAAAAATGGTAGACTGACGAACGACTTCAGCCAGAAAAATGATATCGCTCTGAAAACCAATCGTCCGTTGTGGGAAGGCGCTTCTTTGGAAATCAATTGGAAAGTCGGATGGCAATACCGGCGTACAACGAACCTGTCAACAGATTCTATCCTCGGGCTTCCGATAGAAGGTTCTACGAAAACTGGCGGTACTGTTGAGCGTTCGTATATGTCGCTTCCCCCGATTTTGCTGTTTAAAGTTTTCAAGAGTAATCTGGAAGATGTGGGAAAGAAGTATGAAGCAAATATAAAATCCCCTGAATATACGAACAAGCCGGGCGCGGCGGCAGCAGATGCATTCGAGAAGGGAATGGAAGCGCTTCCGTTCCTCAATAAATTCCTCGGACAATTTGTACCGCGCGCAAACTGGTCTCTGCGTTGGAGTGGCGTAGAAAAAATTACGGGTATCAGCGATTGGGTGCAATCTATGTCGCTCGACCATAGTTACCGCTCTTCGTTCCGACGTGATTTCCACATCGCCGATGATGGAAGCGAACAAACGGATGTGGAGCGCATCAGTTATGATTTTGCCCCGCTTATCGGACTTCAAACAACATTCAAAGAAGTATGGAAAGGAAATCTGGGCGGAAACTTCCAGTATAAAACCAGCACGGCGTACGACTTGAGTCTGACAAACCAGAAAATCACGGAGGATGTTACATCGGAAATGTCGTTATCGCTCAACTATTCGCGTCGCGGTTTTGAGTTCCCGTTGTTCGGATTGAATTTGAAAAACGATTTGGAGTTTTCGTTCACCTATTCGCGTGCGTTAAAAACACGGCGCCAACACGACCCGGCATTCCTGCAAACCAATCAGGAAGGAACACCGTTGGATGGAAACATCCGCACGACCATGGAGCCGCGCATTCGTTATACACTGAGCGCACGCGTTACCGCATCGTTGTTCTATCGTTATTCCCGCACCGCGCCGGATGAGGGTGGTTCAACCATCCCCGGCACAACAACGAACGAAGCGGGTGTGGATATTCATATTTCCATCCAATAATTTCCGAAAGTTGAATTCTGATTTCTGCCCGAAAAAAATCAGAAATCAACAACGCTATGGTTCTCCTTCGCGAAATTTCAATTTTGGGTCTGTTCTGTCACGGACCACGCCTTGATTGAGTAAAGAGAAGATTAGTCTTGCGATTATATTATCTCTCTTCATTTTCAATAATTGAGTTCATCCCACACAACAACTATTAAGAACACTATGGAAAGCCTGACACCAAACATCTTCGTCAAGGATATCAACGAGACAATTGAGTTTTACAAATTGCTCGGCTTCACATTGACCATGACCGTACCGGAAGAGGGAGACTTCGTTTGGGCGATGATGAACAACGGAAACGTTACTATCATGTTTCAAACATTCGGGAGCCTCGGAGAGGAGTTGCCGAATATCAGCAGGCAGGATGGCGGTTCGTTGCTTTTGTATATCAAGGTGAGTAACGTTCGTGAATTGTTTCAAAAGGTTCAAAGCAATGTGACCATTCTGAAAGGATTGGAAAAAACTTTTTACGGCGCCACCGAGTTCTCAATCCTTGACATCAATAACTATATCTTGACGTTTGCGCAAGATGAGTGAACAACGGCAACTGAGTTACTACTCAATCCGAATATTTTTTCTTATTACAACCCTCCTTTCATTTATCGGGTGTAGGAACGTAATGCATTATGCCCTTCAAGGCTCAACTCCAGTTTTTTTAATGCTGAGTGTTTGACTCATCAATCCTTAGGTAACCCTAAGAATTGGGAAAAAACGAGACAGTTCTTCAACCAACTTGTTTGAATATGTTGGATTCCTTATTATTCACATCAACTTTTTCTTGTTCCCCTCGCTCCATAATTTTTCCGGTGAAGGGGGAACGTACACATTTATTATTATCATTATATGAGACAGTTAATCACAACCTTCTTGTTCTTCATCCTATGTTCTGTGGGTTTTTCCCAGGTACCGGTTTCCGAAACAGGGAAATTCTATGATTACAACGGAACGAAAATTTACTACGAAGATATTGGTCAGGGTGAACCGCTCTTACTTCTTCACAACTTCAACGGTACAGCAGATTCATGGAAGCCCTACTTTGAAAGTTACTCCAAGCATTTTCGTGTAATTGCTGTTGATATGATTGGTCATGGTCGCTCCGACATCTACAAAAAGGATGATGTGGAGTTTAAACATGGTGAGTATGCTAACATCGTTCTTGCTCTTATGGATTATCTACACATAGATACCGCCAATGCAATTGGCGCAAGCGCCGGCGGGATGACTCTTCTCTACGCGAATTATATGAAGCCGAATAAATTTAAAAACGTTATCACAGTTGGAGCGCAAATATATATTGACAAGAGAGTGCGAGAATGGATAATTGCAGATGGTTCTGACAGCGCTAAGCCTGCTTATCTCGAGCGTGCCTCGAAGAATCATGGATATGAAAAAGCGCTGTTGCAAGCAAGGCAGTTTTGGCAATTCAGAAGAGCATACGGAGACCCTGCATTTACGCCCGATATGTTAAACTTAATAACTGCAAATTGGTTAATCGTGCATGGTGACAACGACTTTATTCCGTTAGACCAGGCATTAGAAATGAAACAACATATTCCCAATAGCAGGCTTTGGATTTTCCCAAATGGCGGACACCTGCCACATTTACGTCAAGCAAATATTACAGACTTCACACAACGCTCAACAGAGTTCTTGCTCGGAAAATGGAATAAAAAATGAGTGGGGAATTTCTCCGCCCGCTTCGCTGTTGAAGAAACGAATTCACTTTGTTTCTCACTTATCAAATCTGTATTTTCACATCGCATGAACATCTCAAAAGGCAACATTCTCTGGGTTGATGATGAAATTGACCTGCTTCGCTCACATATTTTTTTCCTCAAAGAAAAGGGCTACGTCGTCGAAACCGCAACGAACGGTGAAGACGCGATTGACCTCGTCCGCTCGAAACGGTTTGACCTCGTCTTCCTCGATGAAATGATGGCGGGGATGGGGGGATTGCAAACGCTTTCCCTCATCAAAGATGTTCGTCCTGAGTTGCCCGTTGTCATGGTGACAAAGAACGAAACTGAGGGATTGATGGAAGATGCCATCGGCACAAAAATCAGTGACTACCTGACGAAGCCGGTGAACCCAAGTCAGATTCTCCTGACATGCAAAAAATTTCTTGAAGGAAAGAAAATCGCCGAGCAATATGTATCGCGCGATTACATCAAAGAGTTGCAGGATATTTCCATCGCGCTCCAATCGCCGCTCGATGCGGATGAGTGGATTCGGTTGTACGAAAAGATTTCCGATTGGAGTATCGAGTTGGACGCGCATCCCGAATCGGGCTTGCAACAAACGCTCGCCGACCAGGTGCGTGAGTGCAACGTGGAGTTTTCAAAATTCATCGAACGGAATTACCGGAACTGGCTTGAACAGAAAGAACGTCCCGCTCTTTCACTCGATGTCGTTGACCGGTTCGTTATCCCGGAACTGCAGGAAAACAAATCGGTCTTTCTCTTCGTCATTGATTGTATGCGGCTCGACCAATGGCTGATGTTTGAAGAAGTTCTGCGCGAGTATTTCACTATCTCGAAAGATTTTTATTATTCGATTCTCCCGACGGCGACGCCGTACTCCCGCAACGCAATTTTCTCCGGCGCGTTCCCCGATGAAATCGAAGTCCGCTTTCCGGAAATCTGGGAGAAGTGGGAAGACGACGATAACAGCCACAACAAGCACGAGCCGGACTTCCTCAACAATTTATTACAGCGGCGGAAAATCAATCTCAAACCCGAATCGAAGTATGTGAAGATACTCGACCCGGATTACGGGCGCGGCATCGAACAGAATATTCTTTCATTTATGAACAACAAACTCACCGCAATCGTTGTGAACTTTGTTGACATGCTCGCGCACGGTCGCTCCGATTCACAACTGCTGAAAGAAATTGCGCCGAACGAATCGGCGTATCGCTCGCTGACGAAATCGTGGTTTATGCACTCGTCGTTACTCGGAATGTTGCGCACGCTTTCGCGTCAGAAGAACGCGACGATTGTCATCACGACCGACCACGGAAGCATCCGCAGTTTGCGCAACACAAAAGTCGTTGCCGACCGGGACGCGTCAACCAACCTGCGTTACAAGTTCGGGCGCAATCTTAAATGCGACGAGCGACATGCTATTTTTGTGAAGAATCCGAAAGATTTCCGCCTCCCGCGCCGCGGGCTCACCATCAATTACTTGATTGCGAAGGAAGATTTCTATTTCGTCTATCCGACGGATTTCCACAAGTACGTCACGCAGTACCGTGACAGTTTTCAGCACGGCGGGATTTCGATGGAGGAGATGATTTTACCTGCCATCAAATTGCTTCCAAAATTATAGTTTGGTGGACTTGACAACGTGCATCGTTTCGACTACGAAATGCAAAAGGCAAAATTCAAAATGAAAAAAATTTTTCATTTCTGATTTCGGATTTTTTGAAGTTGCTTCGTACACATAACGAACTCGACACCATCAACGCGGGAACGTCTTTTGCGCGTGAATTACAACCGGGAGACATTGTTGCCTGTTACGGCGACCTCGGTTCGGGGAAGACACGGTTCATCAAAGGGATTTGTGAAGGACTTGGCGTGCATGAGCATGTTGCAAGTCCGACGTTTACCATCATCAACATGTACAACTCCGGCAACACAAGTATCTATCATTTCGATTTGTACCGCATCAACTCGCTCGATGAACTGTACGAACTCGGTTTTGAAGAATACACGAACAGCGACGGCATCTGCCTGATTGAATGGGCGGAAAAAGCGAACGGACTTCTCCCGCAAAACCGCTACGATGTTCACTTCCAACTTGGTGAAACAGAGAACGAGCGGGAGATTTCCATTAACCAAATCACCGACGGAAGAAAATGATTCTCGCCATCGAAACCGCAACCAACGTCTGTGCCGCCGCGCTCGTCTCGAACGGAGAAATCATACAAGAACGTTCCGTGAACGAACCGCATGTCCACTCGGAGAAACTTCTTTCTTTGATTGACAGCCTACTCACCGCCCAACAATCCGAAATCCGAAATCTGAAATCCGAAATCACGATTCAGGATTCAGGATTCAAGATTCAAGATTCGCCTGCTTTTAAGCTCGATGCTGTGGCGGTTTCCATCGGTCCCGGTTCTTTCACCGGACTGCGCATCGGTTTAAGCGTTGCAAAAGGATTGTGCTACGCATGGGACAAACCGCTCGTTCCCGTCCCGACTCTTCAAGCATTGGCATGGAATGTTTTGCTTGATAATGTCATCCAAGAAAATGATTTCGTGTTACCAATGCTTGATGCGCGGCGAACTGAAGCCTACACCGCACTCTATCAACGAAACGGAAACGACCTTGTCGAGGTTTATCCCGTACAGGCGCTTTCAGTGGAAAAGATTGTAGAGTTGCTTCCGAACGAGCAAAAAGTATTTGTTTTGGGCGATGCGTCAATAAAATTCAAAGCGCATCTTGAACATTTGGAGTCAAACGTTGAGCGTTGTATCTTTCTGCCGGCTGAACTGCAGCAATGCCGTTCAGCAACTGTCGGACTTGTGGGCGAAAAATTATTGGCGAACGGAATCGTTGTCGACCTCGCCTCGCTCGAACCGATGTACGTGAAGGAATTCTTCACGACCGCGCCGGTGATGCCACACCATCACGGTGCGTAAGCACTCAAACAATCTTAGCACAAGAACATGGCTTGGTTTAGACGCTCAAAAAAAAGTATTGAAACACCCGAATACCCGCGCAAGGAAGTCCCCGATGGATTGTGGACGAAGTGCGACGGATGCGGAGAAATTATTCACCGCAAGCAACTCGAACAGCAATCTTTTGTCTGTTTGAAATGCAACTACCATTTCCGTATCGGAAGCAAAGAGTACATCGGCGTTCTGCTCGATGAAGGTTCGTTCAAAGAGATGGACAAGAAAATGCGCTCCACTGACCCGCTCGATTTTACCGACACAAAAAAATATAAAGACCGCATCAAGGATGCAATCCGCAAGACGGAACTAAACGACGCCGTGCGCACCGGAACCGGTACGATGAACGGCATTGAACTTGTCGTCGCGATTATGGATTTCAGTTTTATCGGCGGAAGCATGGGCTCGGTCGTGGGCGAAAAAATTGCCCGCGCAACTGACCGCGCATTGAAGGAGAAGAAACCACTTATCATCGTTTCATCGAGCGGCGGCGCGCGCATGATGGAGGCAGCTCTCTCGCTGATGCAACTTGCAAAGACGAGCGCGAAACTTGCGCAACTTCATGAAGCGGGCATTCCCTACATTTCCATGATGACCGACCCGACCACTGGGGGAACAACGGCAAGTTACGCGATGCTCGGCGATATCAACGTCGCAGAGCCGGGCGCACTAATTGGCTTCGCCGGTCCCCGCGTCATCAAACAAGCAACGGGAAAAGATTTGCCCGAAGGATTTCAACGCTCCGAATTCCAACTCGAACACGGCTTCGTTGATTTGGTTGTTCACCGGAAAGAGATGAAAGAGACGCTGACGAAGTTGCTGAAGATGATGTATGATAAGTGATGATTTCGGTCTACGACCCGTGGGGATTTCGGATGCCAAGGGCATGCCTTCGGCATTGCGGATTTGTTTTGATCGATTGAAAATCGACTTGTTTATGTTTGATGAAGTTTCTACCTTTATTGTAGCAACAATTAATGAACGCCTTTATGCCTGATACAATTATTAAACGAAAGCGAACAAGACCCCAAAACGGTAAGCCACCTGTCATAGAGCAGAAAAACGAATATTCTGTTGAAGATTTTTTGGAAGGGCGGGTTCCCCGATTCGAGGGAGAACTTGACGTTTTTCATCTGAAGGTTCCGAAGAAATTTAATTTACGCGAAGTTGCTTACGATCTAGACTAATGTTGATGGATGTTATTGCAGTTGATACAGGCATTCTTGTACATGCGGCGATAGATACACTACCTCACCATAAATTTGCAGTCCGGCTTGTAGAGCGGGCAATAAATTTAGAGTTCATCGGCTGCATAACCGGACAGGTACTTCTTGAAAGCTATGCAGTCCTTACAAAATTTGGGGCGAATCCAAAACGGGCTGTTGCTCTTGTCCAAAAATATCGAAAAATCTTTGCCGTGATTCACCCGACTTCAAGAACGACCGACTTGTGCCTTGCCCGCGCCGAACGTCTTCACAATGTTACTCGCTCACAGATTTATGACCTTTTTTTAGCCTCAACAATTCTTGATAATAACATTGATGTACTGTTAACATTCAATGTGCGGCACTTTAAACGATTCAAGTTTCCTATCACCATCCTCGATGCAAAGAAGTTTTAACTTACTCTTTTGTACATTCCACTTGAAATAATTTTTTAACTTTTTCCTTTTGACTTTTGAATTGACAAAATCTATTCACATCATCGGCGTCCCGATGGATTTGGGACAAGGCAGACGCGGCGTGGACATGGGTCCCTCGGCGATTCGTTACGCGGGACTTGACCAACGCCTGAACGAACTCGGCTACTTCGTTACCGACGAAGGCGACCTCAACATCAAAACGCAGGAAGAACAACGCGTCAGAGATGAACGCGCAAAGTATCTTCCCGAAATCAGCCGCGTGATGAAATTACTTGCGCAGAAAGTCGAACGCTCGATGAACAAGCAACGCTTTCCGCTGGTGCTTGGCGGCGACCATTCCATTGCCATCGGAACCATCAGCGGCGTTGCGGCGCACGCACACAAGCAAAAGAAAAAGATCGGTGTGCTGTGGATTGACGCTCATGGTGATTTCAACACGCCGGAAACTTCTCCTTCGGGAAACATTCACGGAATGCCGCTTGCCGTTTGTTGCGGTCTCGGACCGAAGGAATTGACAGGTGTCTGTGGCGCGTTCAGAAAAGTTCAGCCGCAAAACGTCGCCATCATCGGCTTGCGAAGCATTGACCGGAAAGAAAGTGATTCGCTTCTAAAACAGGGACTCAATCTCTTCACAATGGGAGACATTGACAAACACGGAATTCATCGTGTCATGAAAAAAGCGTTTCAAAAAATCGGAGACGTGGATTTTCTTCACGTCAGTTTCGACCTTGACAGTGTTGACCCTGTGTACGCACCGGGAGTCGGAACACCGGTGAAAGGCGGGCTTGATTATCGCGAAGCGCATCTTATCATGGAGATGATTGCCGACTCCGGCAGAATGACTTCGTTGGAGATGGTCGAGGTCAACCCGATATTGGATAACCGTAACCAATCCGCCGAGTTTGCCGTAGAGTTGGTGCAGTCGGCATTCGGAAAAAGTATTCTCTGAGCCGATTACCCGCCACCGTCGGCGGGCTTACGAATTCGGTTCATTCTCTAAATTCTTCGTATCTTTGTACCCGATTGTGCCTTCGAATCGCTCATTGTCATTGCGAGGATTCCGCTCGAAGATCGGATGACGAAGCAATCTCTCGCGTATAATTTCTTTCTGGCGCGGGATTGCTTCACCCTGCTAAAGCAGGATTCGCAATGACTCACAACGACGAAGGAACAAACTCACAAACTTTATAGTTGATATTCAGAACACTACCATCAGAGAAGAATGAATCTTGTAGAAATGTACATCAAAGGGGGCATCGTGATGCACCCGATTCTGTTGCTTTCGATTATCGGTCTCTATATTATTATTGAACGATGGTTGACGATTCGCTCGGCGAAACCCTCCTCAGCACAATTCCATATTAAACTGCGCGTATTCCTCGAAGGAAAAAGCATACAGAAGGCACGTGATTTTTGCATCAAGGAGAATACACCTGCAAGCAGAATCGTTGCGGCGGGGTTGGAAAAAATCAGCCACGGACCAAGCCGTGTTCGTCAGGCGATGGAAGACCAAGGGCGCGAGGAAATCACCACACTCGAACGTCATCTCGGAATTCTTGCATCCATCGGTGGTATCGCGCCGATGCTTGGTTTTCTCGGAACGGTCACCGGATTGATTTCCGCGTTTCAGGCGGTTGCCGCAGTGAGCGGACAACCTTCGCCTGTTGACCTCGCAGACGGAATTTGGGAAGCACTCATTACGACTGTGTTCGGTCTTGTTGTCGGAATTCCGGCGGCGTGGGTCTATAATCTTTTTCTTTCTTCCATTCACGGAATTTCTGCATCGCTCGAACGCGTCGGGCGGGACGCTCTCGATACACTCGAAGAATGTATCTTCGTCAACGGAAATCAACCATTCACTGTCGAACAATCAACGAAAGAACAGGAATGAACTTCACCTCGACAAGCCAACATAAATATCTCGACACGTTCAACTTCTCTTCGTTGACCGACGTCGTGATGCAACTACTGATTTTCTTCTTGCTGACCTTCTCGTTCGCGAACACACGCGGCATGAACGTAACGCTTCCGAAAGCGCAGGCAGGTCAGCCACCGATTCAGAAAACGATTAGCGTTTCCATCGCGCAGGATAAAAAGATATTTCTCAACGGCGACCACGTAACAAAAAATCAATTAGTCAATCGTCTTGCTGAACTTATCAGAAAAGACTCGCAACAACAAATTGTTGTGCGCGCCGATAAAGGACTTCAACTTCAGGATGTGATTGATGTTCTCGATATCGCGAAATCCACCGGCGCGACAAAACTTTTCATCGCAACAGAAGAAGCAACTGAAAACAGGTGAGTGTTTCATCTCCATATTTTGTGGAAGACCGCCGCAGGAAAATTATCGCGGCGTTTTGCAGTGTTGCCTTTCATGCGCTTTTGTTTATCGCGATGTTGTTCATTTCCTCATGGACTCCGCCGAAAGAAAACTTAGTCGAACTTGATTGGGGCGGCATAGGCGGCGGCTCAGGAAATAATCCGATGTTTGCGCCGGAGAATGAACCCGAAGCGGCGAAGGCAAAAACCGAAACCGAGAAGGCAAAGACCGAACTTCCGAAGATGACGAGCGCATCCGATGTGAGTTTGCCTGTCCCGAAAAAGAAAATTGAGAAGGAAAAACGTGTAACTACTGACAACGTTCTTACGTCAAAAAGTAAGTCGCGGAAACGTTCCGGTTCGGGGACGGGAACGGGCGGTGGCATTGGGAAATCTACAGGATATTCAATAGATTGGGGCGGCGTAAACTCACGGAAGTTGTTAAGCGGGCGCGTCCCGGAATATCCCGAGGGAACAGACAAAGAATTGCCCGTGTTCTTACAGTTTTCCGTGTTGCCTGATGGCTCGGTCACCAACGTCATCCCCGTTCGGAAGAGCGATGAGTTGTTGGAACGCGAAGCCATCAGCGCGTTGCAAACATGGCGTTTTGACCCGTTGCCGGCACAGTTTGAGCAAAAAGCTCAGACCGGCAAAGTAACTTTTGTATTTAAACTTGAACGATAATGATGAAAGGAAATTTCTTTACTATGTATAATATCTTGTCGAAGTATATGCTTGTTGTGGCGTTGACACTTTTGTTGTGCGTTTCATTGAACGCACAGGACCAACGCCTGATGCCTGAGTGGTGGTTCGGAGCGGGCTTGGGCGTGAACTTCAACATGCACAGCACCGACATTTTGAAACTCAATAACAACACGGCGTTGCAGTTCTCGAAGCCGTTTGAAAGCGCATCCGGAGTCGGACTGTGGATTGCGCCTCTGCTTGAATATCGTCCCGACCCGGTGTGGGGCGGAATGGTTACGCTCGGTTTTGATGGACGAGGCGGCTCGTTCGATGACATGACCGACACCTCGCTCATCACACACAAACTTTCCACTTCGATGAATTATCTCTCGCTCGAACCGAGTTTGAGAATTTCCCCGTTTGAATATCCATTATATTTCTTCCTCGGACCGCGTCTCGGATTTAATGTTGCAAAAACATTCGAGCATGAAGCACAAGGAACGACGACATCAGGAGAGTGGAACAGCATTCGCGGAACGGTCATCAGCGCGCAAATCGGCGCGGGCTACGATATTCCTCTCGGCTCACGCGATTCCGATTGGTTGACGGATGTTTCGCCGTTCGCTTCATTCCATTTCGGACAGGGACCACGCTCGGAAGAAAGTTGGACGCTGACAAGTTTTCGCGTCGGCGCCGCGTTGAAATTCGGAAGCACAACAGTTATCAAACAAAAAGTCGAACGTGAAGTGCAGTTCTCCGTTCGCTCGCCGCAGTTGATTCCGACTGAGCGAAAAGTGAAAGAGACACTTCCGTTACGCAACTATGTCTTCTTTGATGCAAATGCAACGCAGGTTCCGTCACGATACATCTCGCTCTCAAAAGATGAAGCAAAGAAATTCAGTGAAGAAAGTTTAGTTGAACCGCAACCAAAAGATTTAACCGGACGCTCACGCCGTCAGTTGACCGTCTATTATAATGTGTTGAATATTCTCGGCGACAGGATGAGAAGAAATCCTTCGACGACCGTGAAACTCTCCGGCGCATCATCGCAGGGAGCGAACAACGGCAAAGCGATGGCAGAAGCAATCAAACAATATCTTGTCGGTGTGTTTGAAATTGACGGAAACAGAATTTTAACAGCCGGAACAACAAAGCCGGAAAATCCGTCGTCACAGCCGGGTGGTTCACGCGAACTCGAATTTGTTCAGGCAGAAGACCGCCGTGTTGATATTTCAAGCGCTTCAGTTGAACTGCTGATGCCGGTACAAATCGTTTCTTTACAAGAAGACCCGTTCGACAGCGATGTTATTTTAAGTCTTGATGATGCCGACGGCGCGCTTGCTTCGTGGTCGCTTGATGTTACAGACACGAAGGGCGAGGCAAAACATTTCGGTCCGTTCACTTCTGCTCAGGAACGAATCTCCGGGAAACAAATTCTCGCAGGGCAATCTGACGGACAGTACAATGTTGTCATGGTCGGCGAAACAAAAAGCGGACAGACAATCAGAAAAGAAAAAACTATCCGTCTCGCGCTTGCAGACAAACCGGAAGATGAACTTGGCTTACGCTTCAGCACATTGTTTGAGTTTGACCAATCGAAAACAGTTGCAACATACGAACGATTCCTGACACAGACAGTTGCACCGCTCATCCCCGAAGGAGCGAGTGTCATCATTCACGGGCATACGGATTTTGTCGGGGAAGATGAACACAACTTGAAACTCTCCCGCGACCGTGCAGCGCAAACAATGGCGGTGCTTGAACGTGAACTTCAGAAAGCCGGAAAGAAACGGGTCCGTTTTGACACATATGGTTTCGGAGAAGATGCACGCCGCGCTCCGTTCGATAACAATCAGCCCGAGCAACGTTTTTACAACCGCACGGTGATTATTGATATAGTTCCGGAAGGATAACAAGGTTGATAAGGAGTTCAAGTTACACAGCAACGTTGCATGATGTTAAAAATCCTAATATCGAAATCCTAAATCCTAAACAAATCCGAAATTCAAAAACCAAAACCGTCACTTTCAGGTAAATTAGAACGTTTAACTATTCGAGATTAGAATTTGTTTAGAGTTTCGATATTAGGATTTAGGATTTTTTCATTGCATACACTTGCTTGTGTAACATCCGTAAGGAAAGTAGCAGGACAGGCAGCACTCGTTGCTGCCTGTCTCGTTTGGTGGGTGAGCGGTTTCTGTTTTGCACAGATTCCCGCCGTCGGTTCTTCTTCCCGCGACGATGTTTTGCATCATGCGCAGGAGTGGGAAATGATTCGCTCGGTTCATACGTCGCGACATGTTTTGCATGATGCTTCAACTTCATTTCAGTTTAATGAAGACGCGGAATTCAGTTTCAATCTTCTTGCCGCGACATTTGAAGAACAGGATTACGAAGCGGCGTACGGAGAGGCAAGCACATTTCTTTTTCAGTTCCCGAACGATGCACAACGACTCAATGCGTTGTACATGCAGGGAGTCAGCGCATTTCAAACGGGACGAATTGATTCCGCGCTCAGTTCACTCAATACGTTTCTCGCTCAGGCAACAGATCACCCACGACAGGGCATTGCTTCATATTGGCGTGCGAGATGCTTCCTTGAGAAACGTGATTGGCAATCCGCTTTAGCAGATTTCAAGCAATGTTATGACGATACTTCCTTGCAGAGTCACCGGGATGATGCATTGCTCGGTTGGTCGGTTGCATTGGAACGACACGGAGAGTATGCACAAGCGTTGAGTAATCTTCAAAAATTTCTCAACGAATTTCCTTCAAGCGATTTGCTGAACGATGTCCGGCTTCGGTTAGCATCTCTTTCGTTGCGTCAGGGAGATGCACGCGGCGCGTTGATTCTGCTTCAGGAAACAAAAACGCCTTACCGTTCTCAGCGGGAAGAATCGTTGCTCTTGCGCGCCGAGGCAAATTTTCAAATGGGATTTTATGACAGCGCCCGCGTTCGTTACGAGCGTTTGCTGAAAGATTTTCCTGCAAGTCCGTACGCACGGAAAGCGCGGTACGGCTTGGCGTGGACTCTACTCAAACTCGGAAACACCGCAGATGCACAGGAAGAGTTTGACCTGCTTGGAAATGGCGGCGACACACTTGCGATTACTGCCGCGTATCAAAACGCAATCGTCTCGCTTCTGTATGGCGATAATAAAAATGCAACGTCGCGTCTCGATTCGTTCGTGACAATGTATCCGTATGAAACTGTTTCCGATAACGCGTACTACCAACTCGGCGTGGTTGCATATCGAACACAAAAATACCGGGACGCACGAAAATATTTTCAACTTGCCGCACGGTTGTTTCCCGAAAGCGAACTGAGGCTTCAATCATACTACATGCTCGGCGAAGCGTGCATGGCGCTGAGTGATTTCTCCAACGCGCAACATTCATTCTCGCAAGTGCGAAAGTTGAACGCGCCCGACAGTTTGCTTGCAACCGCGATGTTTCAGGAAGGCGTCGCGCTCTATCATCTCGGAAGATTCAAAACAAGTTCCGAACGCTTCACCGAATTTCTCAGACAATTTCCCAAGCACGCGTTAACGGCGGAAGGTTACGTTTGGAAAGGAGAAGCGTTGTATCAGGATTACCGATTTGATGAAGCAGAGCGCGCATACGCCGATGCGTTACGGCTCTTCCCGAATAATCTGCAACGACAGGGTGCGTTGTACGGAGTTGCGTGGACGCAGTTCGAGCAGAAAAAATTCAGCAAGGCGGTGGAATCGTTTGAACAGTTCATCAAGTCGTATCCGCAAAGCGAACACCGGCTCGATGCTTCATTGAGAAAAGCAGATTGTTATTTTTTCCTTGGTGAGTATTCGAAGTCGGAAGAGTTGTATGCCTCGCTCGCTTTCGAAAAGAAAGACGGACGCTATGTCGAGTATGCAGCGTTTCAAATAGCAATGTCATACATTCAACGCGGCGACAACGAACGGGGTATCGAACACTTGCGTGGTTTCCTCAGCCGCTTCACGAATTCGATTTACAACGAAGTCGTACAGTTCAACATCGCGTGGACATTCTTCTCGAAAGAACAATTCGCCGATGCGTTGAAAGAGTTTCAATCATTGCTCAAAGCGTATCCTGAAAGTCAGTTACTGCCGCGTGTCTTTTTCAACATGGGTGACGCGTTTTACAACACGCAATCGTACGACAGTGCAAGAGTCTATTACACAAACGTGCTTGAGCAGTTTCCGCAAAGCCCGCTTGCGACCGATGCACTTTCCGGTTTGGAGTTCACTTACCGAGCCGAAGGGCGACCGGCGGAAGCACTCAAAGCAATCGAAAAATTTGCAAGTACTAAACCGACCGGTGCATCGCAGGAAGTGTTGTTGTTGAAAAAAGCAGACATTCTTTTTGACCAAGGAGATTTTGCCTCGGCGATTGCCGAGTATCAGCGCGTCCTTTCGCTCAAACCGGACAGAACTCAGCAAGCGAAAGCAATGCAACAACTCGGTCGTGCGTACGAACTTGAAAACAATCTTGCACAGGCGATTTCATATTACCAACAAATCGTGGCTAATTTTTCTGATGCTGATGCCGCGCCGTCAGTCAGTCTTTCGCTCGGACTCGCGTACATCAAAACAAAACAATTTGCTCAGGCGAAAGAAATCTTCGGCAGTTTCGGAACGAAGTTTCCAACATCCTCGCTCCTTTCGGAAGCCCGGTTTCAACACGGCATGACGTTTCTTCATTTGAAAGATACGACGGCGGGATTCAATCAGTTTCAGTCGGTGGTGAGTCAGCACCCGACAGATATTTTTGCCGAACGAAGCCGCTTGCAGATTGCAAAATATCATCAGCGGAAGAAACAATATCAGGCATCGCTCGATACGCTTGAAGGAATTGTCACGCGCCGCAACGATGACCTCGCCGCGGAAGCGTTGCTCATCATGGGAGAAGATTATTTGTTGATGAAACGGAACGGCGACGCGTTGCAGGCGTTTCTCGATGTTGTTGAACAATACACGGAGTTTCAGTTGCTTGTCGAGCGGGCAAAGTTAGGCGCGGGCGAAAGTTATACGCGCCTGCAGGAAAAATCGAAAGCAAAAAAAATGTATCAGGAAATTGTCAACGCGCCGATTGACCCTGAAATGAAAAAGGATGCACAGGAACGACTCAGGAGACTCAAATGAACCGCTCTCTGCTCTATGCTCTACGCTCTTTGTCATTTGTCATTTGTCATTTGTCATTCGGGTTGATTGGATTTGCGCAAGCACCGGACACGACGGGACAGGGAATGCCGAAGTTGGATATTCCTGAAATTACTATCGTCGGGAAGAAAGCGATTACGCTTCCGTTTGCCCGCAAGGGAGAAGTGTTTGATGTGAAATTGTTTCAGCCGCCCGCGCCGGATTCTTCGTTACTTGGCGAGCGACTTTCGTCCTCGCTTCCCGTCGGTACGATGCCTAAAGAAGATGAACGGATTCAGCCGCTTCATGCTTCGGCGGAAGGCGCGTTCGGAAGTTTTTCAACAGGCAAACTCAACGCATTTCTTGATTACCGAAAGGGCGGATGGAATTTTTCTGGTCATAGCGGATTCGCTTCGACGGAAGGACATATGGACAATGCAAAAGCATCTTCGTTCGCGGCGGACGTGAACGCGCAAACATTATTGCTGACCGATAACGACGCGCTGAAGAACTTGCAACTCTCTCTCGGAACTTCGCTTCTGACAGAAACCTACGGAATGTTTGCCTACCCCGATGTTGAACGAAGCCGTCAAAACTTTCAACTCATGTCATCGCTCGGCACGCTTGACCGGCGAGGACTGACGCTTGACCTTGCACTCAACACAAATGTTTGGAATGTGAAAGACAAACTTCCTGCTTTGGAAGAAGAAATTACCGCCGTCTCTCCGACACTCACAGCCGCGTTCGCGACGACGGTTGGCAAGTTTCGATGGACGAATGATTTGTCGTTCAGCAGTATCTCGCTTGATTATTCAATGCCGACGCAATCCGTGACACTGTTTCATTTTACAAGTTCTGTTCGATGGAATATTTCTTCTTCATGGACGACAACACTCGGAGTACTCTTTGCTGATGGTTCCGATGTACTTGGAACAAGTAGGAGTTTACTGCTTCCAACCGCTACGCTTGAATGGAATATCAAGCAAGAGCAACAACTTCGCTTTTGGTGGAAGCCGGAGATGCGGTTGACTTCATATGATGAACAGGTTCGGATGAATCCGTATTTACTCCGTGAGATTGGATTACAACCGGAACGAACTCCCGTCAACGTCGGAGCGACATTCTCGACTTCACAGAATGTATATTCTGTCGAAGCAGGCATTTCGTTCGCCTTGACATCAAACAAAGCAATTACGCTTGCCGACAGCGGAAGGGTTTGGCTCGATTTTGTTGAAGCAACACAAACAAAGTTTGAATTACGCGGACAATTGAAACCATCCGAAAGTTTCAGGTTGCATGCTTCGGGCATTGTTCAGCCGACATTTGAAAGCGGTTCGAGCGGGCAACTTCCCATGATTCCGCTTGTCAAATTTCAGGCAAAAGGAGAATACGATTTGAAACAACCGCTTACTCTGTGGGCTTCGCTTGATTATCAGAGCGTAAGAAATGCAGACAGCGCAGCAACGCGCCAACTCGACGGAGCGCTTCTGCTCGGTATCGGCGCATCAACTACGCTCGTTCCCCGCACCTCCCTCTCGCTCAGTGTAAACAACCTGCTTGATACGAAGTATGATTGGTGGTATTGGTACGCCGCGCCGGGAATTCAATTCTCGCTTGAAGCAAAAGTGAACTTGCGATGAAGCCCGTATCTTCCGTTCTTGAAATGCAGCGAACGGCGGATTCCGTTCGTCTGCAAGGAAAACGCATTGGCGTTGTTCCGACGATGGGGTACCTTCACGAAGGACATCTCTCGCTCATCCGCATCGCAAAGCAACATGCGGATGTTGTTATCACAACCATTTTTGTCAATCCGCTGCAGTTCGCACCGTATGAAGATTTTTCCCGCTACCCGCGCGATATTGAACGCGATTCACGCATGGCAGAAGAAGCGGGAACGGATTTTTTGTTCATCCCGGAACAGAATGAAATGTACTCGGCACAACATCTGACGTACGTTCAGACCGAATCGCTGACGGAAGTGTTGGAAGGAAAAATCCGCCCCGGACATTTTCGAGGAGTCACAACCGTAGTGGCAAAACTTTTCAACATCACAAAACCACATGTTGCTGTGTTCGGGCAGAAAGATGCACAGCAAGCATTGCTGATTCAACAGATGGTTCGCGATTTGAATTTCGATATTGAATTGGTCATCGCACCGATAGTTCGCGAGCCGGATGGTTTGGCAATGAGTTCACGAAATGTCTATCTCAATCCTGAAGAACGAAAACAGAGTGTGGCTCTTTCTCAATCATTGAAGAGGACAGAAGAATTGATTGCAGGAGGTGAACGGAATTGCAAGCACATCAAAGCTGAAATGACAAAGCTCATCAGTTCACAGCCGTTATCAGAGATTGATTACCTTTCTATCGCTGACACTTCAACATTGCATGAGTTTGACCAACTCACAAGCGGAACAACCGCCCTTATTTCGATTGCCGTTCGATTCGGCAAGACGAGATTAATTGATAACACCATCGTTCGTATATCATGAGTGTGTTGCCGAAACGTCATTGCGAGTCATGCTTTAGCATGGCGAAGCAATCCCCCGAATTGAGATTTAATGAACATGTCGGGAGATTGCTTCGTCATCCCATAAATGGGATTTCTCGCAATGACTCTTTCGGAAATATTGCCACACGTATTTCATAACCAACGAAAGGTTTTTCTATGCCCATCGAACTTGTTCGCACACCGCCGTTAGCCGTTGTCATTCTTGCCGCAGGAAAAGGGAAACGAATGAATAATCCAGACCTGGCAAAAGTCATGAACGAACTGCACGGTAAACCGATGATTGAGTATGTGCTTTCGGTCGCTAATAAACTTCAACCGAAACGGGTGTTGCTAGTTGTTGGGTGGCAGAAGCAGAACATTGTGGATTTTGTTTCTTCCCTGTTCCCCGCCATTGAGTTTGTCGAACAGCGGGAACAGTTAGGAACAGGACACGCCGTGCTTCAATCAAAAGAAGCGTTGCAAAATTTTGAAGGAGATGTTCTTGTTCTCTCCGGCGATGTTCCTCTGCTGACCGAGCAAACCGTGAAAGCGCTTGTCGGCTTTCATCAAACAAGCGAAGCAGATGCGACGATACTGACGGCAGAACTCAACGACCCGACCGGCTATGGGCGCATCATCAGGAACAAAGACGGAACCGTAAAGAAAATTGTCGAGCAGAAAGACGCATCAAAAAAAGAACAGGCAATCACGGAAATCAATTCGGGAATTTATGTCTTCAACAAGCAGAAGTTGTTCGAGACGCTCGCGCTCATTACGCCGGACAACGCGCAGAGCGAGTATTACCTGACCGATGTATTTGAACATTTCCGGAACAACCAACAGCATGTCGCCGCGGTGAAAGCGATTGACGCGCAGGAAATCCTCGGCATCAACGATGTGAACCAATTGGAAAATGCCAAGCGGGCGTTGGCGGCAAGAATATCTGCTTGAATATTGGGATGAATTGTTTTACATTTGTGAAGTAATATGACTTTTCAGGTATGAATAATAAATACACATACTATAATGCAAATCGCACATAGAATAACAATTGACAATAATATTCGGTTCGGTAAACCTGTTATAACGGGGACACGTGTTCCTGTTGACCTCATCGTCGGGAAACTTGCAGGAGGAATGACGTACAACGAAGTAATGACTGAATATGAAATTTCGCTTGAGGATATATTAGCTGTGTTGGATTATGCCGCCAAGGTTCTTTCTGAAGAACATTACCTCGCTGCGAGCTAATGATTTGTTTTGTCATTGACGAAGACATGCCTCGTTCAACGGGAAAAATCCTTGAGCAAAATGGTTATCAGGCAAAAGATA
Source organism: Ignavibacteriota bacterium (assembly GCA_016212665.1). Classification (NCBI taxonomy): domain Bacteria; kingdom Pseudomonadati; phylum Ignavibacteriota; species Ignavibacteriota bacterium. Next base: position 117,739 of record JACREZ010000040.1, on the reverse strand, counting down.
TTCGGGATTATGGACTCCGTGGTTCGTCTGATGAGATAATTTATGAATTTGCTCAAAGAGAGAAATCCGTAATCCTCACCGGTGATAAAGGGTTTGGGAATATATCCCGAATACCAATCGGCACGCATTGTGGAATCGTGCTGACTCGTTTTCCGAACGATATGCCTACCGACGAAATCAATAGACACATTATTGAAAAACTGAGTAAACTTGAAGAAAAGGATTTCAAGGGAAACCTGATTGTTATAGATTCAGAAAAAATCAGAATCAGAAACAGATGAATCGTTCATTTTCAAGGAACTCTAACTTTCAATTCATGTGTTTGACTATCACCTCCAATTTCACTATACTTATACCGGTTTTAGAAGTTTAACAATGAAACAATTCCTCTTTTTCATCATTCTTGTGGCTTTTTGCACGGCGGTTTCGTCGGCGCAGTTCCGTGCAAACTCGGAGCCGAGCGTTTCGCAGTCGCTCGTGCATCCTTCGGCAAGCATCAACGGTTTTCTCGGTTTGCTCAACCCGGAGAACTTTCTTATGCGGCACAACGTCTCGCTCAATTATATGTCGTTCGGCGGGACAAGTCTATCGTTAGCATCGTACACGAACAGCATGATGTACAAAATCAGCAGCGACCTGAACCTGCGCGCAGACATTACGTTGCAAGGTTCGCCGTTTGGAAACGGTGGTGCGTACTCGCAAAACAATCTTAACAAATTATTTCTCAGCCGCGCCGAGTTGAATTACCGCCCGTCGGAAAATTTCTTTCTCCAACTTCAGTACCGGGAACTGCCAATGAATTATTGGGGCTCGTATCCGTATTCTCCCTACTCACGATTTTTTGGAGACGAATAACAGACGTTGCTATACAGGGGCTTTCTTTTTCAGGTTTCCCGAAAGGGTCGCAAACCTTTCTTGCCGGGTTGTTCCCGAATTGTGAACGACTCGGTTTTTTATTCCCGTTTCGCTTGTTAAACTTCTGATGGAACCACACACAGAAATTCCGACAGAGCAACCGTCCGCGCCCGAAAACAATTCGGGCAAAAAGATGTTGCTCTTTTTGCTGAATATTGTCATCGCCATTCTTCTCGTCGCGACGGGATATTTTGGTCATAAATTTTTCGACCGGTTTTTTCCGCCGAAACAACCTATACAGGTTACAGAGCAAAAAAAAGAACCGCCGCGACCGACAGAAGTTCTCCAAGTAGATGTGCTGAACGGTTGCGGAGAGAAAGGTGTCGCATCGCGCTTCACAAACTTTCTCCGTGCGAAAGGGTACGATGTTGTCGAGATGAAGAACTACAAAACATCGAGCATCCCGCGCACGCTCGTCATTGACCGGATGGGAAACATGAAGCCGGCACGCGACATCGCCGAACTGCTCGGCGTTGCCGACACAAATATTTTACAACAACTCAACCCCGATTATTTCGTTGATGTCTCCGTCGTCATCGGGGAAGATTTTTATGAACTCACTCCACCCAAAGAAAAAAAGTAAAGGACAGAGAATTTGAGAACGAAAACATTTGCCAAACGCATTGCTCAACTCGCTCACACGAAGAAAGCCGCCGATGTCATCATCATGGATGTGCGTGAAGTGACCGACGTTGCGGATTATTTTGTCGTTTGTTCTGCTGATTCGGACACGCAGGCGAAGGCGGTCGCCGACGCAATCATGGACGGGACGGAAAAACTCGGTGAGTTAGCCTGGCATCGCGAAGGTCTTGCCAACCGTCAGTGGATTGTGCTGGATTATGTTGATGTTGTGGCTCATATTTTTCTGAAAGAAGTACGAAAGCATTACGCATTGGAAAAACTCTGGGGCGACGCAACGGTCGAGGCGATTGAAGACAAACCGAAAGTGAAACGCGCTCCGCGCAAGAAAAAATCGGAAGAATGAAAGAATACCTGAAAGAACACGTAACTTCCGCGCTTGCAATTCTTTGCCCGGGAAGCGACATCATTCCTTCGTTTGAAAAACCGCGAAATCCTGAACACGGAGATTTGACCACCAACGTTGCCATGACGGCGGCAAAGCAAGCGAAAACCGCTCCGCGTCCATTCGCTCAAAAAATTATTGACAATCTCCATCTTGATTCTTCACTTGTTGAGAAGATTGAAATTGCCGGACCCGGATTTATTAATTTCAAATTCACTGAGAATGTAGTGAGAACATCGTTGCAGGAAATTCTCCGACAGGAAAAGAATTTCGGGCGACACAGTATTGCAAACGGAAAGAAAACGCAAGTCGAGTTTGTCAGCGCGAATCCGACGGGACCATTGACGGTCGGTCATGGTCGCGGAGCGGTGTACGGTGATACGATTTCCCGCTTGCTTGAGTGGACGGGTCATAATGTTACACGTGAATATTATTTCAACAATGCGGGACGGCAGATGCGCATTCTCGGCGACTCCGTCCGGCTTCGTTATTTGCAATTACTTGGCGATACGATTGAGTTTCCTGAAGATTATTATCAGGGAGAATACATCAAAGACATTGCTCAGACATTGGTGAATGAACATGGCGACAAATTAAGAAATGAACCCGCTGAAGGGCTCTTCAAACAGCAGGCAGAGAAAGATATTTTTGCAGATATCAAAAAGACGCTGAAGTCAATCGGTGTTGTGCATGATGTCTTCTCGAATGAGAACGAACTGTATGAAACCGGAAAAGTAAAAGAAGTAATTGAAGAACTTCGCTCGAAGGAATTGGCGTACGATTTGGAAGGCGCGGTTTGGTTCAAAGCGACACAATTCGGAAGCGAAAAGGATAAAGTCATCGTCAAAAGCACGGGCGAACCGACATATCGTCTGCCGGACATTGCTTACCATCGGGAAAAAATTCGGCGCGGCTTTGAATTGATAGTTGATGTTCTCGGCGCTGATCATGTTGCAACGTATCCCGATGTTCTTGCAGGATTAACCGCTCTCGGTTATGACCCTTCCTGTGTGAAAGTTCCGATTCATCAGTTCGTGACGATTGTGCAGAACGGCGAAGTTGTAAAAATGTCAACCCGGAAAGCGAATTTTGTTACGCTCGATGAATTGATTGCTGAAGTTGGCGCGGATGTCGTGCGCTACTTCTTCATCATGCGAAGCATTGACAGTCATTTGAATTTTGACCTCGGACTTGCGAAGAAACAATCGGATGAAAACCCGGTCTATTATCTTCAATATGCTCATGCGCGGATTGCAAGCATCATTCGCCATGCTGAAAGCGTTGGGATTGATAGAAACGTTCCGGCGGATTTATTGTTGTTGAATCAAGCCGAAGAAATTTCGTTGATGAAAAAACTTGCAGACTTTCCCGACATTGTTGAGTCGTGTGCCGCGACGTTCGAGCCGCACCGGCTTGCTGATTATCTTCACGATGTCGCCGGGCAGTTTCATAAGTTTTATCACTTCCACAAAGTTGTTACGGAAGATATTCCCTTGACGGCGGCGCGCATGTCACTTTGTCTTGCAACGAAGATTGTTCTTGCAAACGGATTTTCTATTCTGGGAATCTCCGCGCCGGAGAGAATGTAGAGACCCTGTCGCAACAATCATTAGTCAACAATTTTATAACAAAGACAACTAAACACTTTATCGTCATGCCGAATTTGTTTCGGCATCTATGCGGGATAGACCCCGAAACAAGTTCGGGGTGACGAATTATTAGTTTAGAGTTTCTATCACACAAGTTTTAACATATCAAACACAAATAATACAGAAGCAAACATGAAAACAGTAAAACAACAACTACGATTAAATTCATTTTCCGATTTGAAAAAACTTCTTCCAAGTACGTCGAAGGATTACTCCCCGGATATTTTTCTTCAGAAGAGTCACAAACATGATGGCAAAGGAAAGTCCGTCCGCGTGTTCATAGACAAAAGCGGACGACGGGGGAAGACCGTAACGGTCGTTTCGGGTTTTCAACATAATCCTCAGACGATTGAAGAAATTGCAAAAATCCTCAAGCAGCATTGCGGCGCAGGCGGTACGGTAAAAGAACGGGAAATTGAAATTCAGGGAGAACAAGGCGACCGCGTGAGTGAAAAACTCAGGGAACTGAATTATATCGTCAAATAATTTTTACTTCATCAAAAGAATCTGGTCTGATTTCAACCGTACAGTTGAAATCAGACCTTTTTTTTCTTATCTTCTCAGCGATTGAAACACTCAGCAAACGTATTTATCAGCCGCCAACCATTTCGGTTTCGACTCACGGGCAGGCATAGTTCTTTTCTCTTGACTGTGCTTACCGGCTGTGTGTTTCTTGTGTTGCTGTCATCCTGTATGCGTGAACAAAAAAAACGAGTAACTTCGAAAGATGAATTGCTGCCGTTCCTGGATACGCTCGAACGGCGATACGAAGCCGCGTGCGTTGCGATGGGAGCTGCGAACTGGCACAGTTATGCAAAAGACAGTTCGTACGACCTCAACGCCGCGAAGGCGCAGTTCTCTGAAATATTTCTTGACACATCGCTTCGCAACATCATCTATGAATGGCTGAATATTTCCGGCTCGCTTGCCGATAAACATCTCGAACGAAGATTGGAACTCTGGAAACGATGTTTCATCGGGGGCGGAATTTATGCCGACCCGGAGATTGCGCGGCAAGAAAACTCTCTACAGGAAAAGATCACCAATTTTAAACTGACCCATCAAGGACAACCAACGACTCGCGCAAAAGCAAGCAATGCGTTACGTCAGGAGAAACGTCAGGCAAAACGAAAAGCATTATGGGGCGTTCCGGGACAAATCTCCAAGGCAACACTCAACGACCTCGTCGAACTTGTTCAACTGCGAAACGCGAAAGCCAAAGACGAAGGATTTCCGAATTATTATTCGCTCTCGCTCTATCTTCATTCGATTGATGAAATGTGGTTGGTTAATACTCTTAACTCGCTTGAGGAGCGAACACGCCCGTTGCTCGATAGTTTCATTTCTACATCAAAGAAGAAACACAGAATAAAAAAGTTTGGTCCATGGGATTTTGATTATGTTCTGCGCGAAGCCGCATCACTTCCCGATAAATATTTCCCGGCAGATTCCGTTTTCAAAGTGATTCATCAGTTTGAAAAAGAAATTGGTTTCGCTGTTGATAGTCTCCCAATCAAAGAAGTAGTGAAAGATATTCCCTACGGTGGATTAAGTCTTGCAATCAAAATTCCGAAAGACTCCCGCTTTCTGGTAAATCCGACAAAGGGAAAAGGATTTTTTGGTGTTGCATTCCATGAGTACGGTCATTCACTCAAGGCGGTTCACACGAATGTCGAGTTTCCGATTATGAAGGGATACGAGTGGATTCCCGGTGCTCAGTGCGCGGCGTACGAAGAAGGCGTTGCCGAGATGCATGCCGAATTCACGGAAGACACGATGTGGATTAAGACCTACACCAAAGTCAAAGAGAAAGAACTTGCAAAGTATATCGAAGGACGAAGTTTGCCCGCTCTCTTCCGCCTGCGACGGTTGTTAAAAGATTTCTTCATCGAGTATGAGATGTACAAAAATCCGACACAGGATTTGGCGGCGCTTGAGCGGGAGATGTTCAAAAAATATTTGCTCGTTGAACTTGATTCAACCGAACAACATCAATTCGCTTCGTCCATCTGGTATGTTTCGTACCCGTGCTATTACCAAAATTATATTCTTGCCGCGATGATTGCCACACAACTGCAAGAAGCGATGTCGAGCAAGTTCGGTGAAGAAAAATTGCACAGCAAGAAAATCGCCGCATGGATGAAAAAACATTTGTACGCCTCCGGCGAAACGACGGAATGGATGGAGAGAATCCGTGACGCTTCCGGAAAAGGACTTGAACCCGGAGCGTACTTGCGTAAACTTGGAATTGAAATCAGTCAACACATTCATAAAGATTGAGTGGTATGAAACAACAACCTTCCAAACGAACGCCCAAACCCCCGCCCCGCACGCACAAAACAAAACCGCTCCCGCACGATAAATACAAAAGCATTTTCTACAATGCCATCGAAGGAATTTTTCAATCAACGCTTGACGGAAGACTCCTTACTGCGAATCCATCATTTGTGAAGATGCTCGGATACAAATCGCTCTCCGAGTTAAAAAAACGTCCGCTCATTGAAATATTTTTCAGCCCGAATGACCGGCGTTTGCTGACGAACGCGCTCAACAGCAAAGGGTTTGTTCATGATTTTGAATTACGGCTGAAACGGAAAGACGGGAAGGAAATTTTTGTCAGCGAGTCAAGCCGTCTTGTAAAAGACAGGAAAGGAATTCCGCAGTACATCGAAGGAATGATCCTCGACATCACGGAACGCAAACGAATTGAGGAACAACTTCACGCGGCGGAGCAAAACTATCAAAGTATTTTCAACAACGCTGTCGAAGGAATCTATCAATCCACACCGGACGGGACGTTGCTGACAGCAAACACGGCGTTTCTCACCATGCTCGGTTATGCAAGCATCGAGGAATTGGAGCGGGCTGATGTCAATCAGTTATACGTCAACCCGGAAGCGCGACTACTTTTTCGTGACAGGGTTGAAAAAGAAGGAGTTGTTACGGAGTTTGAACTTCAACTTCGCCACAACGATGGGAAAGTGATTACCGCGTTGCTCAACTCCCGTGCTGTCCGCAATGAAAAGGGCGAAACGCTTTACTATGAAGGAATCATTCAGGACATCACGCGGCGAAAAGCACAGGAAGAACAACTCCGGGTGCTGAACGCGCAGAAAGATAAATTTCTCAGCATCATCTCGCACGATTTGCGCGCGCCGTTCAACAGCATCTTGGGATTCTCCGAATTACTGTTGGACGAACTGAGTCCGCCGCCCCCCGAAGAGCAGAAAGAATTTGTCCGCTTCATCAATGAGGCGGCGAAGCAACAACTCCTGCTTCTCACGAACCTGCTTGATTGGTCACGCTTCGAAACGGGAAGAATGAGATTCTCGTTCAAGCCGGTGAATCTGAGCGATGTGGTCGGCAAGTGTATTATCGCGCTGTTCGGCAACGCGAAGAAAAAACGTATCGCGCTCTCGGCAACCGTTGACCCGTCGCTTGCAGTCTATGGAGATGAATATCTTCTTCAACAATTATTTACCAATCTGATTTCCAACGCCATCAAGTTCACGCCGGTTGATGGTTCTGTTACGATTGCAACACGCGGAGTGAAAAATCATTTCGTGACTGTCACCGTAAGCGATTCGGGAATCGGGATTTCCAAAGAAGACCAGCAGAAACTCTTCCGCATCGAAGCGAAACATACAACACGCGGAACAGAAGGCGAAGAAGGTTCGGGCTTGGGACTCGTTCTCTGTTCGGAAATTGTCGAAAAGCATGGCGGAACCATTTCGATTGAAAGTGAACCGGGAAAAGGAACGACATTCGTTTTCACGCTTCTCCTCCCGCGTAAAACAGTGCTTGTTGCTGAAGATGATAAAGCAGACCGCTTGCTCACCGTCCGTTTTATTGAACAATGTTTTCCTGATTATTCCGTCATCGAAGCATCCGAGGGAGAGACGGCGTTCAGATTAGCGTTGCAACATCTTCCTTCCGTTATTATCGCCGACTTTGTTATGCCGGTGATGGATGGTATCAAACTCATAAAAGAGTTACGGAAGAATCCTGCAACGAAAGGGATTCCTGTCATCAGTGTTACGTCGGTGCAATCGCAGGGAAGCGCGGCAGATTTACGCGCCGCCGGCGCGATTGAAGTGCTGTTAAAACCGTTCAGCAAATCGGAATTGTGCGCGGTGATGGAGAGGTTTGTAAAGTGAGGGTTTATTAGATGGAGTCCACCTGCGGGTGGACTCCATCTTGACGCAGTAACCTTGCGAAGGTTCCATCTGACGATTACGATATGTTGGAAAAAGAAATGTGTTAAAGAAATGTGTTGCTTCGTTGAGTGGTGTTCTGTATTTTCTTTCCGTGTTCCTGCGTGGTGTGGCCATAACAGCCCAAATTAACCTGCTTTGTCACAGCCTTTGCAAATAAGTGAGTGTGTAGTTTGTCACTGTTAGCTCCGACCATTTTCAAACGATTTCAATGCTCTTTTGAAGCCTGTAGAAGCCGTGACCATTACCCTCCATTTTAACAAAGCCTACCTCTAACAGATATTTGCCTTTCGGAATATCAAGAGTAATTGAGAACTTGTTTAATCGTTGTTGGACTTTGAACTTGTAGTCTCGGATTCTGTAAGCCTGACCTTCCCGATATTCGGTAAGCTCAACTCGTAGTACCTTTACGTCGTTAAGATTAAATGATTCTGAAAAACTGAGATACAAATCAAGTTTCTCTCCGGAGCGGTACTTGTCCGGTAAATACTTTACTTCAAAAAAATCTTCGGGCGGGTGAACAGTCCAGCTGGGAATTTCATACTCAGTGCGTTCATTAGGTTTAAGGGCGTCAAAGAGTTTGAATTCAAGTTCTTTATTGCGTCGTAATGCCAACTCAAAATTCGAAAGAGTAATCTGATACTCCTTTTGCTTCTGTACGAGAAGACGATTTAGACTGTCCAGTTTGGTTTGGTCAATATTTGCAAGCAATGAATCGGTTTGTGCCAGTCTTTGGTTGGCTTTGTTTAGAATGGTCTGCTGAACTGAATCAATTTTGTCATAGCCAAAGTATGCCAATATCGTAAATAGGATAGCTACCGAACTTCCCAATATCTTTAAACTACGTATGTACGCCTTGATGTCAACACGCACTTCAAATAACTCGTCTCTGAGTTTTTCAAAGTTTGATTGATCGTGCTCAGTTTCTTTAGCCATAATCTCTTTCTGGGTGGTTGGCAGTTAATAGTGTAAGTCCGCAATCGTAGTTGCATCTACTATCCCAACGCTGTATAATAAACGCTACCTTGCGTGTATTTCGTTTTTGAATACAATACTCATGACTTAATGTTCATACAAACCGCCGTAATGTATAGAAATGAATTCTGAATGTCAATGGGTTGAATATTTCAAAACCAATTTTCTTCTGTTTCAGGAAGTAGTAACAGTTTTTTTCGCCAACAACTTTTTCAAGTATGCCTTCTCCTCCGCGAAGGTCATGTTCATAATTTCCTTGCTCAATTGGTCGCGGATTTCGCGCATGGTTTTTACGGCATCAAAAACTTTTTCTTCTTTGTTTATTTCTCTTTTCATAACCCTGTTTCTGAAAAACTGTGTAAATGTACAGAATGAAATTCTGAAAGCCAAGAACTATTCCTGTTTCTTGATGGTCATTACCGTAGAAAAACCAAGCAAACCTTTCCTTTGGAGAACACCCCAACCCTTTTTATATTGCTTCCCGCATTATTCACCATCGAAAAAAAAGGAACACTCCATGAAATCTCTTTTGGTATTCACACTGTTGTTACTTCCCTTCGTCGTATTGAGTCAATCGAATGTGAGGGAAGAAGCGGCGGAATTTATCAAGATGTATAACTCACTCTATCAGAAAATCAGTACCGTCTCGGCTGAAGCACAATGGGCTTCGAGTACCGACGTAACGGAACAGCATACCGGCGAACGCATCGGAGCGGATAAAGCATCGGCGGCGTTCTCGGGAAGTCCGTACGTTGTTACGCGTGCGCAGGCGTTGCTCGCCCGTCAATCGGAGTTGGACGAACTGACCGTTCGTCAGTTGAAGAAAATTCTCTACATCGCATCGCATTACCCGGGCACCATTCCCGACCTCGTTAACCAGCGAGTCACGGCGGAAGCAAACCAAAGCGCCGTGCTCGATGGCTTCACCTTCTGCCATGAAAAGCAAGGGGACAATTGTGTGAAGACAACAACGCCAAACCAACTCGACGAAGTCCTTCGCACGTCCACCGATTTAGCAGAGCGGAAACACGCGTGGGAAGTTTCCAAGCAAACCGGTCCCGCGCTGAAAGAGGGACTTGTGAAATTGCAGGGTCTCCGGAACAACATGGCGCGGGAGATGAAATATTCCTCCTACTTCGGATTGGAAGTTTCCGATTATGGCATGAGCGTTCCTGAAATGATGCAATTGCTTTCTTCGAGCGTGGATGCGTTGAAGCCGCTCTATCAGCAACTTCATTGCTGGACGAAAAACAAACTCGCGGAAAAATACAAACAACCGGTGCCGAAGAAAATTCCGGCGCACTGGCTCGGCAATCGCTGGTCGCAGGCGTGGCCCGGCATCGTCGAGGGAGTTGACCTGAACGATTTATTCAAAGACAAATCGTCCGAGTGGATTATCAAACAGGCAGAACGATTTTACACATCGCTTGGAATGCCGGAACTTCCTCCGACGTTCTGGGCAAAATCGGATTTGTACGAACTACCCCCCGATGCAACGCGCAAGAAGAACACACACGCTTCTGCATGGCACATGGATTTGGACAAAGATGTTCGTTCGCTTATGAGCGTGAAAGCGGATTATGACTGGTTTGAAACAACGCATCACGAACTCGGACACATCTACTATTATATGGCGTACTCCAATCCCGATGTGCCGGTAGTGTTGCGTGAAGGCGCGAACCGCGCGTTCCATGAAGCAGTCGGCGATTTGATTGGCATCGCGGCGCGGCAGGTTCCGTACTTAAAAGAAATCGGAGTGATGCCGAAGGAGATGAAGATTGATGAAACACAATGGTTGCTGGCAGAAGCGCTCGATAATGCGGTTGTGTTTATTCCGTGGTCTGCGGGGACAATGTCGCATTGGGAACGGGACTTGTACGAAAACAATCTTTCACCGAACGAATACAATAAACGTTGGTGGGAATATGTCGCGAAGTTTCAGGGCGTAGAACCGCCACAGGAACGTGGCGAAGAGTTCTGCGATGCGGCAACAAAGACGCACATCAACGATGACCCTGCCGGTTACTATGATTACTCGCTCGCGTTTCTTATCAAATACCAACTGCACAATTACATCGCTAAAAATATTTTGAAGCAAGACCCGCACAACTGTAATTACTACGGCAACAAGGAAGTCGGAGCGTGGCTGTGGGATTTATTGAAACTCGGAGCGACGAAAGATTGGCGGCAGGTCATCAAAGAAAAAACGGGTGAAGATATTTCTCCGAAAGCAATGCTGGAATATTTCGCGCCGCTCGAAAAATATCTGAAAAAAGAAAATCGTAAGCGTGAGGTGAGTTGGGAATGAGTCAGGTGTTTATCATGAAGGTTCGTTTGTTCTTCGTTGTACTTGTTGCGCTTTTGGGATTAAGCAATTATTCCCTCGCGCAACTTCCGCTTCTCGAATCATATCCCTTCATGGATTCGGTGAACCGGTATCCGGTGCAGGAAAAAGATTTGGTGGTTCTCTGCAAGAAGAAAGTTTCAGAGCGACATATAACGTTTGTCGGTGTAAAAGGAGTTGATAGTGTTTTGCTTGTCGCGGTCACACTCGAACCGATTGCTGATGTGAAGAAAGATATTTCTCTCACCGTGCAGTTCATGGGCATCAACCCGAAGCCGGGAAAAGTGGAAACGTGGGGATACGTTTATGACCGCAACCACGACGGAAAGATAGATTACCTCTCGCTCATGAGCGGTGCCGCTCCGTTCTGGGCAGATGATATGCCGGAATATTTTCCCGAACGAGGCATGAGCATGGATATGGACCAGATGGAACTGTTCGTCAGTCATGCCGACCTTGTGTTCAATCATTGGGCGGATGATAATTACGATGGCAAACTTGACGGCGTGATTCATGTTGATATGTTCGAAGAGCGTGATTGGGTGAAGCGGCGATTGATGGTGCGAAGCAGTACATTCAACGATGAGTACGACGACATCACTGCGTTTCGCAAACACCCCGGCGACCTTGAAGACACAATTGAAGTGAATGACACAGGCGTCCCGTATATTCCTATCGGCAAGCCGAAAGAAGAAATCAACAAGAAAATGTTTGAGGAGAAAACAGCCATTCTTGATTTGTTGAACAAAGCGGTTTCGGAGTGCAAACTTTCTAAGAAACTGCGCGGGATGCCGATAAAACCGCGTGAGGAATAAAACATTGACGATTGACGGTTGAGTCATTGTATCATTGATGAATAAAAAGATGTCCATTCGTTTGAAGAAGCGGGGTTTCCGTCTGTGAAGCCCCGCTTTTCTTTTCCAAAGATTACGTTCGATGTTGACGAATTGCATCGTGATGAAATAGCATCTCTTCCGTGGAAGCAACCAATCACAGAATGGAAAGAGTTGGGAATCAAACATCTCGAAATCAAGCGGGGAATCGGAAGGCATCCTGTTATTTTCATCGAAGTCGGAAACCATAATTACGTCATCAAAGAACTTGGAGTTGATGTTGCGCTACGCGAGGTGAACAATTACAAACTCATGCTCGCAAAAGGGATTCACACGCTCATTCCGGTCGGTTGCGTGGCGAGAGAAGAATCACCGCTTCGCGTTCACACACAGATTGGCAAGCAGTACGAGCGGAACATCGCAGGACACACGGTGACACTTCTCGTTGACCGCGTCCTTCCCGATTCACAACTTTATCGCCGAGCATTTACGTTCGAAAACAGAAAACGCATTTGGGATGCAATCGTGGATTTATTTGTCGAGATGCACTCGAACGGAGTGTATTGGGGAGATGCTTCGCTCTACAACATGCTTATCAAGTTCATCAAACTCGATGTTCCGTTCATCGGAAAGAAAACACAACTCAAAGCAATTCTTGCCGATGCGGAAACAGTGGAAGTGCGCGATGCACTCAGCGATTCGATGCGCTATGCTGACATGAATTTCTTTTTCGAATCCATGGAGTGGATTAACGAAGACCTTCGTTCTGAAGGAATCATGCGCGATGCATTCTCCACCGAGATGGACAAAGTGTATCTCCGCGAAAATTATGAGAGGTTGTATGAAGTCGCTCAGCGAAGCAAAGCATTCGAGCAAACAAGTTCTCTCAACATGAAGCAGGTGCTCGGAACGGTTCGTGAAGCAGTCTATCTTGATACGTTGCAAAAGCATATCGAAGAACACAAATGGTATCTGAGCGAACAGCAACGCCGCGAAGTCCGCTTCGCCGATGCATCGCAGGATTGGTTGAACAACATTTTTATTCCGATGTGCGAGTTGTTCAAAGCGGAAGGAGTGGTGGATGTGTTCCCGGGAAAAACCGCCTCCGATTTATACGTGGAAATCATGACGCACAAATATTATCTCAGCCAGAAGAAGCAGGCGGATGTCGGGATGATACACGCGATGCGTAATTACGCCAGACAATTCGGGATGAAAAAACCGCCGCGGGGGTTCTGGCAGCGCATTTCACGTAAAATGCTGAAAATACTGGGAGTTCGCGAGCGGCAGGCTCTCAGAGTCGGTGAGATGCAGGTGTAAGTAGGCGCCCTCGTACTACTACGAGGTTGAAATCTCGTAGTAATTTCTTGGAATATTTTTGTTATTTCTATTGCATTTTTCGGGAAAATATAGTAGAATCACACTGCATCTTTCGTAGTGCCTCCTCCAATTCACTCAGCAGTCACAGGGTGAAAGTAATGTTCTTTGTTTAACACTTCAATTTCTCTTTCGGTCCGATTCTTCACAGGAAACAACGGGGAGGAAGTGTTTTATGTTCTGCCACGCAGGATGCATTCTCTGTTGAAAAAATCCCAACTGATTACAACTCAAAAATTTTTTTTCACTATATCCATAAACTTCCAATTGGAGTCTTTATGAAACACGTTACTATTTCTATTCTCTTTATCATCTCTTTTGTGTTGATGACGGGACTGTCTTCCACTCCCGCGATCGCTCAGTATGCAACGCCCACAGTGGACGGCAGCATTGGCGCAAGCGAGTACGGCACACACACCGACGGACAAAACCAACAAACAAATGGCTCGCAGGTTTGGTATGCGACGTGGGATAATACCAATCTCTACGTTGCCGTGAGTGCAGCAAATCTTGCAGAAGGAGCTGTCATTTATATTGACAAGAACCCGGGAAATCCTTCGGGCAACAGCAACGGTTCTGTCGCCGGTCAGAATTATGATGGAACAAATTTCTCGAGTCTTCCAATTCGTGCTGACTTTGTTGCATACATTAAAGACGGATACAGAGAATACAGAAATGCAGATGGCGCAGGAGGTTGGGGAAGTGCGACCTCGGGATTTGGTTCATACGCCTCCGGCGCAGGAGATGTTCGGGAAGTTGCTATTCCGTGGTCGGCAGTTACCGGCGGAACAATTCCTTCATCATTCAGTTTCTTTAGCTACGTAACATCCTCAGGCGGATTTGTGTACGGACAGGTGCCGACCGGTAACGCAGGCGGAACAATCGGTACGAGTGCAACATACTCGCTCTACTATACAGTGAAGAGTACAACGGATGGTGGAAGTACAAAACCATTTTCGCTCAACAGTGTGGATGCAACCGTTGGTGCAACCGGTGCAACCTACACAACGCTGAAAGGCGCGTTCGATGCAATAAACGCAGGAACATTGACAGGGACGATTAATTTATATGTGGTTGATAATACCTCAGAAACAACGGCAGATACATTAAAAGCAAGCGGTATCGGAAGCGCATCGTATGTTTCAATTACAATAAAACCTTCAGGTGGAGCATCAAGGACGCTTTCAAGCGCTGCACCTGCCGGAAGCGCGTTTATACATTTTGCCGGCGCTGATAATGTTACTATTGATGGTTTGAATTCAGGAGGAAACTCGTTGACGATTTCAAACACAACCTCATCGGCAACCTCCGGAACCTCCACGATAAAATTTATGGAAGGTGCAACAAACAATACTGTAACAAATTGTACCGTCTTAGGTTCATTCTCAGCCTCTGTAGCAACGAACGGAGGGAATATTTTCTTTAGTACGGATGGTACTACTGCGAACGGCAACGACAATAACACGATTTCTTATTGTAATATCGGTCCTGCTGGTTCCAACTTACCGACGAAAGGAATTTTAGGAAATGGTTCGACCGGTACAACAGCAATCGGGAACAGTGGAATCGTTATTGATAACAACAACATCTATGATTATTTCGGAGCGGCTGTTACAAGCGCAGGCGTGGCAACTAATGGTGGGTGCAACACATGGACAATAACAAATAACAAATTCTATCAAACTGCTACTCGTACTTGGACGACAGGTGCCCTGCACACTCCAATTTATATAACTCCTTCATCGGCTACTCAGGGTGCACAAGGGTTTACTATTACAGGGAATACAATCGGCTATTCGTCTAACACACAGACGGGAACGTACACACTAACAGGTTCGACGGGTAAGTTTATAGGAATTTACTTTACTGGAATTACCGGCGGAACTGTCTCCAACATCAATAGTAATACGATAGCTTCGGTTAGCCTAACGGGCGTCACCTCCAGTGGTACTGGTTCAACTAGTCCTCTTACGGCGATGTATATTTCCAGTGGTCTTGTAAATACAAATAGTAATACCATTGGAAGCCAAAGTGCGACGGGTTCTTTGACATTTTCCACAACAACTACAACGGCATCAGATTTTTCAGGCATTTACAATTTCAGTAGCGACGACTGGACGGCAAATAATAATACCATAGGCGGCATTTCAATAACTAACCTTGGTGCCTCAGGCACAATGACTATCTATGGACTGAGAGCGAACACAAGCACTTCGAAAGTATTCAACGCAACCTCCAATAATATCGGTGGAACGGTTGCAAATTCAATACAGTTAAACGCAACGGGCGCGTTATCTCAGGTGATTGGTATTGCAACGGGCAACGCGGCTGCTACTTGGACTTCTAATATTATCAGAAACCTCACCAATAATATCGGTACTGGAACAACTACGGGTGCATCTGTTATTGGTATGTTAAGTACAACTACTTCGACAAATCATACTATTTCACAAAACACAATCTATAATTTAAGTAACACCAACACCACGGCGACAACAATAGTAACAGGTATTCAATTTACCGGCTCCACTGCCAATACAGTAGCGCGTAATTTTATTTATGGTATAACTTCTTCAACAAACAGTGGGAGTGCTGAAATCAACGGTATCCGTGTTGGGGGCGGTACAACAACGTATAAGAATAACATGATTGCCTTAGGCGCGGGTGTTACCAATGCGATTGGTTCTGCAGCTACAAATTCAGGAACAACCGGAATCAATGGTTTTAATGGATTTTTGGGTACGGATAATTTCTGGAATAACAGTATCTATATCGGCGGCAGTCCCACAAGCGGAAGCGGTGCATCGTATGCATTTAACGGAACGCAAACTACTAACACGCGTAGTTTCAGAGATAATATTTTTGTCAACGCACGAAGTAACAGCGGGGCGACCGGGAAAAACTATGCGGTAAAAATCAATGGAACAACAGCTAACCCAACCGGACTTACCATCAATAATAATGTGTATTATGCAAATGGAAGCGGCGGAGTTTTTGGCTTTTTCAATTCACTTGATGTTGCAGACCTTGCGGCGTGGAAAACCGCCGTTGGTCAGGACGCGAGTAGTTTTTATGGCGACCCACAATACAACGACCCGACAAACGCAACACCCGACCTCCATCTTCATCCGACTAACTCCACTGTGGCAGAAGGCAATGGTGTTGACCTCGGAGTTACTGATGATTACGACGGCCAGACTCGTGCAAGTTTTACACCGGTTGATATCGGCGCCGATGCAGGAAACTTTACCGGCTCGGATATGTCCGCTCCAGCTATCGCTTACACAGCGTTAGGCAATACATCAAACACAGCAAACCGAAGTTTCACAAGCGTTACTATTACGGATGCAAGCGGTGTCAATACAACCGCGGGAACGATGCCACGCGTGTATTACAAGAAGACATCAAACACCAACGGGCTCGGTGGAACAAATGATAATACCACTGATGGCTGGAAATATGTTGAAGCAAACGGAACATCTTCTCCGTTCGACTTTACGATAGATTATTCTAAACTTTACAACACCGGTAGTGTAACAGGCGGAGATACTGTGCAGTATTTTGTTGTTGCACAGGATTTGGCTGCTACACCAAATGTTGCTATCAACTCGGGTACGTTTGCAGCGAACCCGACAAGTGTTGCTCTCACTTCCGGGGCGTTCCCATTAACCGGAACAATCAATTCGTATAGAGTTCTTGGAACAATCAGCGGCACAAAAACAGTTGGCGCAACCGGCGCAGATTATACAACGCTCACCGCCGCCGTTGCAGATTTGAACAGTAAAGAATTAAACGGCGCACTGGCCATTCTCATCAATGCAGATTATGCAAACACTGGCGAGACATTCCCGATTACCATTAACGCAAACTCCGGCTCGAGCGCGACGAATACGGTTACAATCAAACCAAACACCGGCGTTGCAATTACTGTTAGTGGTTCTTCTGCCTCCTCAATTTTCAAAATCAACGGAGCGGATTATGTAATATTTGATGGCTCAAATACCGCCCTCTCTCCGAACGGAACAGACAAGAGTCTTACGATTTCCAATACAAGTACCGCATCAAGCACAGCGGCGATTTGGGTTGCAAGTCTTGGTACAGGTGCCGGTTCAACAAACGTGACGATAAAGAATTGCAATATCGCGGCAGGTTCAAATACGGTGACGTCAACGTTCGGTATCTTCGTGGGCGGTGCTTCGATTTCAACTTCCGGAACGGGAGATGATAATGATAATCTGACCGTCAATAACAATTCAATCACGAAAGCATACTATGGTCTGTATGCACGTGCTTCTGCTACGGGTGTGAACAATGCGTTGTCGGTAACACAGAACTCTATCGGTTCGTCAACGGCAACCGACTATGTCGGGAAGTACGGATTGGATGTTACCCAAACGACCGGTTCTGATATTTCACAAAACACGATATTCAATTTTATCGGTACGAATACAAACCCCACGGGTATGTTGCTCGGAACCGGTGTTGTGAGCACGACAATTACAAGAAACGATATTCATAGTCTCCGTTATACGGGAACGACCGGATATGGAGGTAAAGGAATTGACATTAACACAGGCTCGTCATCAAGCAACGTTACGATTGCTAACAATATCATCTACGATTTAGCAGGAGATGGTTGGAGTTCTCTGACGAGCGACGCCATCGTTGGTATTCGCATCCAAGGTACAACAGGTGGATTAAATATCTATTACAACTCTGTGAATCTTTCAGGAACTGCTGATAGAGCGGCAACTGCAACTCTTTCTTCTGCATTATACATTCCCTCCGGTGTCACAAATATAGATGTACGTGATAATATTTTTGCTAACTCTATTGTTAATAGTTTAAATGCAGGTGCTAAGGCGTATGCGATTTATGATGCGGGCGCCAACACGGTGTTCTCAACGATCAATTATAATGATTATTACGCATCAGGCACACAAGGCATTCTTGGATTCCTTACGAGTGACCAAACCACACTTTCAGCATGGCAAACTGCAACCGGGCAAGATGTAAACTCAATTTCAGCAGACCCGAAATTTACCAGCAATACAAATCTTCATATCAATACAGCGACAACTGCTTCACCGGTGAGCAATGCAGGAACATCCATCGGAACAGTTACAACCGATTATGATGGAGATGCACGACATGCTTCAACGCCGGACATTGGCGCAGACGAATTCTCTTATCCGATTCCTCAGGCGTTCACATTAACATCGCCAAGCGGTCCCGGGCAAAATCTTTCCGGAACACTTTCATGGGCGTCTTCGACCAATGCTCTTTCATACAACGTGTATCTCGACCAGAATGCAACACCAACGACGTTGCACGAAGGAAATGTTGCCGGTACAACATCCGCGTACACCGGTCTCTCCCAGAACACGACATATTACTGGGATGTGTGGGCGAAAAACTCAGTCGGTGATAGCGTAAAAGCAAGCAATGGTCCGTTCAGTTTCACTACCGTTACTCCTCCGGCAGACCCGACAGGTTTACTGTTGAGCGATGTCAAAATGGATAGCATGGTGGTGAGTTTCACCGATAACGCTCCCGATGGCGGAAGTACGGAAACAGGATTCATCGTCTATCGAAAAGCAGGTTCGGCGCCGACGGTTGGCACCGGCTCTCCGGATAGCGTCGCTTTGTTAGGAGCGAATGCGGGAACGGGAGCGGTCAACTATCAGGATTACGGACTCTTACCGAACCTGAATTATTTCTATCGTGTTGCCTCGCGCAATGCGCAGGGTGAAAGTAACTACACGGAAAATGATACAACCACACTCGCACAAACTCCCGGTGCGCCGGCGCTTACTCCGAGCGGACATTCTATCAGGGCAGTTCTTGTTCCATTGAGCAACTCAGCAGCAACAGAATTTACTTTGCGATTTAACGATACGGCATACGTGAATACCTCGGGAGCGCTTTCTACAACACCGGTGTGGGGAACGTATGCGGCGTTTGGCGGTGCAACAGGTGTGAGCGTGACAGGATTGAATCAAGGTGCAACGTATGTGTTCGATGCAAAAGCGCGCAACGCGAACGGATACGAAACCGGATTCGGCACACAGGCATCAACCACAACGCTCGGTGAAATGAGTGGCGATTACACGGTCGGTCTGACGATGTTTAATTCCATTGCAGGAAAAGAAATTACCTTCAAGAAAGAAACGAGAAAAATTACCGTAACGGTTGATGAATTAGTAAGTGAAGAAACGAAAACCAGCCCGGCAGTCTATAAACAAGTCGAGAAGGAAGTAGAACAGGAATATTATGTTCCGTTTGAAAACGGAAAAGTCTATGAAGGAGAACTCTTCGCCCGCGAACCGAATTCGCCGAACGCCGGAGTGTATCCGACTATCACCGCGGCAATTGCCGACCTGAACGACAGAGGAATTTCCGGAGCCATTCGATTCTTACTCCTCGATGCCACGTATCCGACAGAGACCTTCCCGATTGTTATCAACAATCTTGCAGGTTCATCGGCAACGAATACGATAACAATTAAACCGAGCAGTTCGGTTGTGACAACTATTTCCGGTGTTTCAACATCTGGTATCTTCAAACTTGCCGGAGCGGATTATGTTACGTTCGATGGTTCGAATACGAACGGTGGTACAACGAAAGATATGACAATTAGTAACACGGGAACAGGCTCAAACACCGCCGCAATCTGGCTCGCAAGTCAGGGTGTCGGAGCGGGTTGCTCGAATGTTACGATTAAGAATTGCGATATCGCCGCAGGTTCTAATACGGTTACTTCAACGTTTGGTATTTATGCAGGCGGTACATCAATTTCAACTTCCGGCACGGGGAACGATAACGACAACCTGACGATTACGAACAACTCGTTCACGAAGGCATACTACGGAATCTATGCTCGTGCGACATCTTCCGGTGTGAACGACGCGTTGATGATTACACAGAATACCATTGGCTCCGGTAATGCGGCAGACCAAATCGGCAAGTATGGAATCGACGCGAACCAAACAACAGGTTCGGATATTTCACGCAATACCATTTTCAATTTTATTGCAAGCATTTCAAACCCAACCGGGATGTTGCTTGGAACAGGGTTTACTAATTCGACTGTAACGCGGAATGATATACACAGCCTTAAATATACAGGTACAAGCGGCTACGGCGGAAAAGGAATTGACATCAACACCGCTTCATCATCAAGTAATGTTACGATTGCCAACAACATGATATATGATTTATTGGGTGATGGTTGGAATGTATTATCTTCCGATGCTGTTGTAGGTATCCGTGTTCTTGGAACTACGGGCGGTGTAAACATCTATCACAATTCTGTCAATCTTACAGGAAATACAGATCGCGCTGGTACAGCAAACAAGTCAGCGGCTCTTTTTGTGTTCTCCGGAACGAGTAATTTGGATATACGAAACAATCTGTTGGCTAACTCTATTGTTAATTCGTTGAATACAGGAAGCCGAGCCTATGCTATCGCTGATTCAGGTTCAAATGCAGTATTCGGAACAATCAACTATAATGATTATTACGCTACGGGGACCCAGGGTGTCTTAGGTTATATTAGTAGTACAAACAAGACGACAATAGAAGAGTGGAGAACAGCAACCGGACAGGATGCAAATTCATTTGCTACCGACCCGCTCTTTACAAGCGCAACGGATTTACACATCAATAATTCACCCGGAATGTTTTCTCCGGCAGGAAATACCGGTGTTGCAATCGGAAGTGTTACAATCGATATAGACGGTGATGCGCGTTCATCAACCCCGGATATCGGAGCGGATGAGTTTGTATCGCCTGCGCCAAATGCATTCACTATTCTATCGCCGACCGGCGCATCGCAACCGGTTGTTGTTGTGATGAATTGGAACGCGGCGGTTGGAGCGACACGATACGATGTGTATGCAGGCACGGATAACCCGCCAACAACGCAAGTGGCGGATAATGTTGCCGACACACAATACACATTCAGCGGATTACCAAACACCACATATTACTGGAACGTGTATGCTGAAACGCCCGATTCAGACCAAGGGTCACGAACCATTTCGAGCAACGGTCCGCTTTCGTTCACAACAGTTGATGCACCGAATTCACCGAGTAATCTTATGCTCACAACTAGTGTAAGCACACACTCTGCTGAACTGTTGTCAAGGATTACTTCTCTGAAACAATCGCTCTCTTCAGATAAGATTTCAAAAGTGGAAGCAAATGAGATTGAAAAGCAGATTGAAACACTAACAGCCGAGTATCTTGCATCCGCGTCCATTGAAGCAACGTGGATAGATAATGCAAGCAACGAGGATAATTTCTATATCTATCGCAAAGCAGGTTCGGCTCCATCAATAGGCGCACCATACACAGACAGAATTGCAGTGATAGGTCCGAGCGCAGGTTCAGGTGGAACGGTGAACTTCAATGATACGCCGCTTGATTTAAACACTCATTATTATTATCGGGTTACAGCCGCAACAATAGCAGAAGTAGAAAGCGGTTTTGCTGGTGCAGATACAACAACGCTCGCTGAAACACCGGGCGCGCCGGTGTTTGCTGATGTACAGTTCAACAACTTACGGATTATTGTTGATCCTGCAACCAACCCAGCAGATGTTGAGTTCGCAATCAAAGATTCCAGTTCAGGTTTGTATATAAATGCATCGGGACAAATTGTTTCTGCTTCTCCAGTGTGGCTAACGGTTGCCGGATGGGGCGGCGGTCTCGGGTTAAAATTAGTGAATCTCGAACGCGGGACACTGTATGCCTTCAATGTGAAAGCACGAAATGTTGCTGGTGTTGAAACGGGATTTGGTGCTACGGGCAGACAACAAACAACATTTGACCAGGCTGTGTTTTATGATTACAGCAGCAAAAATAGAAGATCAATTTCTGATAATTCGTACATGTACGATACTATCGCATTAGGTACTATTCAAATTCAAAGTATCAAGGCAGGAATTGACAGTCTCTACCATACATATGATGGTGACATTGATATGTTTTTGTTTGCTCCAAATGGAGATTCGCTTGAACTTTCCACCGATAACGGCGGGACAGGTGAAAATTTCATGGGGACAATTTTTGATGATGCAGCAGCAACATCTATTACGAGTGGGACGGCTCCGTTTAGCGGATACTTTAGACCAGAAGGAGTTCCCGGATTAAATAGATTTGTTCTTGACATGCCGGCGGGGGATTGGGTACTCAGAATTTATGATGACGCGACGGGAGATACCGGTTCTATTCGCGGTTGGCATCTGACAATAGAATCAATTACGTCGCCGAACACCGTCACAATCAAAAAGCAAGTTGATGCGGATGGTGACTTCGGAACAACCGGTGATAGAACTGCGAAGGCGTGGGGTCTCTCACTCCGTACCGGTTCACCGACAGGAACGGTAGTCGCCTCTGTTGCTTCCGATACGATGTTAGTCGTTCCGAATTTGCTTGATGGAACATACTACGCCGTTGAAGAAGACAGTGCAAGTTGGGCGCATCTCGGCTATATTGTTGATGCAACACCGACTGCCAGCTCTGCAAACTATGTTGAGTTCACTATGACGGGCGGAGGAATCGGCAAAGAGATTACCTTTGTGAACTTCCAACCGAATACTGTCATCGTAAGAAAATATGCCGATGCTGACGGAAGTGTTGGGACAACCGATGACCGCTCGAAGAAGAGTTGGTTCCTTGCTCTCTATCGTGGCTCAGTCAGCGAAGGAAATCTTGTTGCTTCCGGAGACACCGATTCTCTCTTTGCAGGCGGATTGAGTAGTGGAACGTATATCGCCGTTGAAACGGATAGTTCAGGCTGGACGGTTCTCGGTCATGTACTGAACGGAACACCGTCATCGAACACGAGCAGATATGACACGCTCAATGTCAGCGGCGGTTCTACAACGACGGTTGACTTTGTCAATGCGTTGTTGAATTCCATAACTGTCAATAAATATCGTGATGCAAACAGTGGTCTTCTCTCGAAAGATGAAGCACGAACATGGTTCCTTGCTGTTCGTTCGGGAAGTTGTTCCGGTACAATAGTCGCAAGCGGAAACTCAACCAGCATTACAGCATCAGGGTTGCCTGCGGGAACGTATTACGTCACCGAAGCGGATAGCAACGGTTGGCAACACAGCGGTTACTTCCTCGATGATGTTGAGAATTATGAACAAGTAAATTGTGTCGCCGTAACGGTTGGCGGTGGTCAATCCAGAACCGTTGACTTTATCAATTGGCACCCGAATACTATTACCGTGCGGAAGTTCCGTGATGCGGATGGCGGGACTCCGTCGTTCGATACACAACTGCCGTGGGGACTTTCAGTTAAAGATGATGAAAATGATGTTCGTGGAGAAGGCACAAGCGGAGAATTAGTTGTCACCGATTTGATTGACGGTACATATAGCGCCTGCGAAGCGGACAGTGAATTCTGGTCAGCGGTCGGCTATCGAATTGATAACGGCTCGACTGTTGCCGGTTCATCACAGTGTGTTTCGTTCTCCGTTTCCGATGGTCAGCACATCGTTATTGACTTTGCTAACTTCTTACTCGATACAGCGAAGTTTTATACAGTTGTTGCCGATTCGTTTGCACTTGTGAAGGACAGCAAACTGGCTTCAAAGTCAATCAAAAAGAAAGCGGATAAAGTTGAATTTACTGTCCTGCTTATCGCAGACAGCAACAATGTCAACGATGTCCATTTCGAATTTGGTGTTGAAATAGATACACTCCTGTACGATTTGACAGTCACGCCAACACCGACAACACTGACGCCGGTTGCAAAATCAAGTAACAAGAAATGGGATGCGACGTTTGCTTCTGCTCTGAACGCGGGCGACACAGTAACTATCTCCGGATGGGGAAAGAAAGGTTCGTTCCAAAAAGTATCCTCGTACTGGTGGACGCGAAACGGAGCCCTCGTTGGAAAGAAAAAATCGAAAGGCGCCGTGTTCACAACGAATCAACTCAGATTGCCGATGCCGAACGTTCATAATCTCGGCGAGGAAATTTTTGCACAAGGTGCATTTACGTCAACAGTTGGAATGTACGTTGGCGTGCCGCGTCTCGATGCACCGAAAGAATTCGGTTGGGTCATTCACAAGAAATACTCAGATGTCCAGAAATCGTTGGTGAAGAAAGTAAAGACCAACTATCTCATCCACGATAGTACGGCTCGTTGCTTCGACTTATTTAAGACCGGTAAATTCCTTGTTGGTAAACAGGGAAGTCTGCCGCCGGATAAGTACGACAATAAGTTATTTGCTGAAGCAATCGCACTGAAGTTGAACATCGCGGCAAGCGCATTATCAAAAACACCGGTTGGTTTCGGTGAATTGAAATACAGCGATGCCGGACATCCGCTCGACGGAAAGATGGTGAAAGAAATTTCCGCCTATGTTGATACACTCTTAACCCAGTGCTCAATGTATGGCGGGTTAACTCCCGTTGGATTTGATTCTGTCGTCAGCAAGATTAATGCAGCATTCGCCGGGACATTCGATACATTAACATGGTCGTCGAAGTTGGTGATGAAGCCTGCCGTTCGGTTGAGCGACAGAACGTTCCTCGTTCGTGACCCGTCTATCGAGTCGGCTACGATTGTTTCGCTCGAACAACCGATAGCACAAACTCCGGAGAAGTATGAGTTGTATCAGAACTATCCGAATCCGTTTAATCCATCAACAATGATTAGTTTTGATTTGCCGGAAGCAAGCAAAGTAACATTGAAGATTTTCAACCTGCTTGGTCAGGAAGTGATGTCGGTATTCGAGAATGTCGAGTTTGAAGACGGCGCACAGGAAATCGAACTCAACGCCTCACAACTTTCTACGGGAGTCTATTTCTATCGTATTTCTGCAACTTCGCTTGATGATGAATCGAGCGCCTCGTTCAGTGAGACGAAAAAACTTATGTTAGTGAAGTAATCTCTCTTGGCTTTAACGGGGAAAACAATTACCTTTGACAGCACTCGTCCCGCCCATGCGGGACGAGTGCTGTCTATTATCTACAAGTGTCTCTATTCCATTATTTAACAATTCAATCGCAAAGGATTCCTCATGTATAACAATGCAACCATCTCTCGTTACCTTTGGTGCATCATTCTTTCTTTGTTTTTTATGGGTGTCGTTGTCGCACAGCAACAACCCGACCCGAGAAAGTGGAGCCAGATTGACCTTCGAATGTCGAAGGTTGCTCGCTCTGCGGAACAAGTCAAAGTTCCTCTCTCGGTCAAAGAATATGTTCATCCCGTAACAACTCCGACGACCTATAACACGGCGCAAGGAATGTTGACGGTTAATCCGAGTTTTCGTGTCCACCCGACAACATGGTCAACACAAAGCGAAGTGCCTATTACACGTCACCCGTTGAACGGAAACATTATGTATGGTAGTGCAAACACGGTGGACTTGGGTGTTTCGTTTATCAGCGAGGGTATGTACCTGACGACCGATGGTGGAAATACATGGTTTGGTTCCGATACAACTGCGGCGGCAACACTTTCACAGCACAGCGGCGACCCCGCGCCGGTGATTACACCGAACGGAACATTGATTATTTCTTATTTGTATGGAAACGGAGTTGGCGCTTCTCGCTCAACGAACATGGGTGCAACATGGGATGCAACGGATGTTCTGGAAAGCGGTTCTTCCGACAAGAACCACACATTTGTAGATGATGTACCGACGAGTCCGTACTATGGAAGAGTGTATGCAACATGGTCTGACTTTTCACAGTCATTACCTCCGACCGCAGTCTCTTATTCCTCCGATGATGGGGCGACATGGTCTGCTTATCAAATTATTCACACAGGATTATCCGGTCACTATGACCAAGGTGTGAACGGTGTGGTTGGTGTGGATGGAACCGCGTATATTTTCTGGCAAAATCCTGTTGCAGGTTCACCGTACACTGGCGATTTTGTCGGTATGGGAAAATCCACCAACGGCGGTGCGACGTGGACAGTAACACCAAATATTTATGATTGTAATGGCATTCGCGGAACGATTTCACAAAAGGCAAGCATCCGTACAAACGATTTTCCTTCAACAGGAATTGATAAGACGAACGGCGCGCGCCGCGGATGGATTTATAGTGTAACAGCAGAGAAGAATCTTGCACCGGCAGGTTCTGACCCCGATATCGTTCTTCATCGTTCAACAGATGGCGGTACAACATGGTCAGCCGGGATTCGCGTGAATCAGGATGCACTGAACAATGGAAAAATTCAATACATGCCATGGTTGGTTGTTGATGATGCAGGGGCGGTCAATGTTATTTTTTATGATGACAGAGAAACAACCTCCGATTCAGCGATGGTGTATGTAGCGCGTTCGCTCGATGGCGGTACTACGTGGACTGAAATTCCTATTCCTGATTCCCGATTCAAACCGCAACCAATTTCCGGTCTTGCCGGTGGTTATCAGGGTGATTACATCGGTATTACGTACGGTATCGGAAAAGTGTGGCCCTATTGGATGAGTAACAGAAGCGGAACGTATCAGGCATGGACAACATCAATCGTGACAACGGAAGGTTTTGGTTTTGTCGAGGGAATGGTGACGACGAACTCCAACCCGATTGGTGGAGTCGCTCTTGATTTCATAGAACCTGAACTACAACTCCCCGGTGCGAGTGATGCAACAGGATATTACTTTGCAGGTGCAAGGGTTGATACACCCGGAACACAGGCGACTTATACCCTGCGTGCGAGAAAGTTTGGTTATTTAGATACAACGTATCAGGTAACGCTTATGCGAGGTGATACAGTTTTACAAGATGTGGTCATGACTCCCGCTCCGGGCGGAACGCTTTCGGTGTATGCACACACAACGAGTGGCGCACCGATTAAGGCAAACGTTAAAGTAAAGTTCAACGGAACGGAAGTCATTAATGAATACACCGACTCGTTAACCGGTATGTTCGCCGCGCCGTTACCGGTTGGGACGTATGAGGTACTTGTTGACCCGCCATCTCCGTACGGGCACAAAACCTATACGAATGTAGCGATAACGGAAAACACAACGACACCGATTGATGCAGAGTTACGTCCGGTCGTGGAAGCATCGCCGACGGCGTTGTATGATACACTTGGAGTCGGACAATCAAACACGGTGATGCTGACGCTGACAAACACAACGAGCGATTCAGTTCCGTTCCGACTTTCGAACGATGAAGCGTTGTTTAGAAATCTTCCGAAGCAACCGCAGTTCGCCGAGAACAGTCCCTCGAAAGATTTGAATCTTGTCGTCGGTAAAGATGAACAAGACCCGCGTTTTGGTCCCAATCAAACCATGGGGAAAGGCGGACCGGATGCTTTCGGTTATGTTTGGATTGATAGTGACGAACCGGGTGGTCCCGCATTTAATTGGATTGACATCTCAACGGTAGGGACTCCGATTACAACTTGGTCGGGTGGTACGGATGACGATGGACACTTTGTTGTGACGCTGCCGTTTACATTCAATTGGTATGGAAATAATTATACCTCGGCAAGAATCGGAACAAACGGTTTCCTCGGTTTTGATGTCGCTTCGACAAGTTATGGTGCGACTAACGGAGCGATACCATCATCTGCTTCACCCAATGATGCTATTTATGCATTCTGGGATGACCTCGATCCGGGTGCAGGCGGAACTGTGTACTATTACTATGATGCCGCAAACAGTCAGTTCATCGTTCAGTACAATAATATTCCACATTACGGAACAACGACTCCCGGTTTGTACACGTTTGAAATTATTCTGCAACCGAACGGAACTGTTCTTGTTCAGTATTTGGATATGCAACAGACAGTTAATGCCTCAACGCTCGGAATTGAAAATTCCGCAGGTGATATCGGATTACAGGTTGTGTACAATAACACGTATGTTCACAACAATCTTGCAATTCTCTACAAGTTGCGCGGCGTAGATTGGCTCTCGCACGAGCCTTCATTTGGTACCATCCCGGCAATGGGCAGCGTGAACATCACGAACACGTTCGATGCTACGGGATTAACTCCAAGCACAACGTATCTTGCAAATATTTTTGTTGATGCAACACATCAGGATATTTCAGGAAGCGTGACGGTGCCGGCATCATTGCGCGTGATTCCTCTCGAAGGACCCGGCATAGCCGTGAATCCGCTTTCGAAAGATTTCGGTCAGGTAATTATTTACCAGACAAAAACCGATAGCGTGAAAATCCGGAACATCGGAACAGCACAACTCAATATTTCGTCTGTCGTTTCTACGAACGGAGATTTCACGACACAATTATCAAGTGCCACAATCGCCCCGGAAGATAGTGCGAAGTTATATATCACATACAGCCCGCAAATGCCGGCAGGCGCGGAAACGGGTGAAATTTATATTCTCAGCAACGACCCGCTTAATGATACAATGACAGTCAATGTTGCCGGTACAGCCGTGGGTGCGCCTCATTTCTTCAGCGCAACAACAACATTAGATAAAACACTTGAAGGCGGTGTAAAAGATTCTATCCTGTTCAATGTTGGAAACGATGGAACGTTGGATGGAAATTTCAATGCCCGCGCGGTGATGTACTCAGTAAATGCAGGAGTTAATGCTATTCCTATTGAAGTACCGATGGCGATCAAATCATCCAAGCGATTTCAACCAGCACAATTATTTGCAGAGAACAGTCCGTTAAAAGATCCATACGCAGAATTTGGTAAAAACGAATTTGACCCAAGATTTGGTCCTCTTGTTCTTATGGGTAAAGGTGGCCCAGATTCTACAGGCTATACATGGATAGATAGTGATGAGCCCGGTGGTCCCCAATTTTCGTGGATGGATATACGTGGAGTAGGAGATACAGTCACCTTGGGGGATGATGTTAATCGCGGACCTTTCCCGCTTGGGTTTGATTTTACCTTCTATGGAAATACGTTCAACTCCATCAGAATAGTATCGAATGGATTTTTGACTTTCACATCTACGGCAACTGGAATCACAAATGCAGCTATACCAACCACGACTGAACCTAATAATTTAATAGCCCCGTTCTGGGACGATCTTGATCTTCGATCAACAAATGGAGGAAGTGTTTGGAAATATTTTGATGCAGCCAACAACAGATATATTGTACAGTACGATAGCGTTAAGAAATATGGCACTACTGAAACAAGCCGCTTTACATTCCAGGTGATAGTACAAGCAAATGGACAAATTGTGTATCAATACAAGAATATGGTTGGCACATTAAACTCAGCAACGATTGGTATCGAGAATAGCACGGGTACAATAGGCTTACAGGTTGTTTTCAATAATACGTATGTTCATGATAATTTAGCAATTCTGTTTAGTCCTCCGGGTGTAAATGGTGGTGGTGGGACATGGTTAAGTATCAATCCAACAACGGGAACGGTTCTCATCAACGACTCAACACAACTTGCCGCGACATTTGATGCAACCGACCCGAGCATCTATAATAATCCGGGCGATTACTACGGCAGGATTGAAATCACTGCAACGAACTCAACGTTAGCAGACAGTCTCAATATTCCCGCTCACTTATTTGTCGTTCCTCCTGCAGGCGCACGATTAGCGGTGACTCCCGATTCACTCGGCTTTGGGAATGTTGAGATTGGCGCGAATACATCATTGTCGGTATTGGTGAAAAATATCGGCGGCGGTTCTTTGAACGTGACAGATATTCAATTGACCAATTCCGGTTTCTCGGCATCGCCGGCAAACTTTACGTTGAACTCACTTGATACACAACGCGTCACCGTGACATTTACAGCGCCGTCTCCCGGTGGTTTGTACAGTAGTGTGATGAGTTTTGTTTCTAATGATGCTTCCGCTCCAACAGTGAAATTGAGCGGACGAAGCATTGGCGTTGCACACTTCACCGCTTCACCGGATTCATTCTATGTCAGTCATCCTTCAGGACCTGATACGTTATCTCAGAATCTGACAATCAACAACACGGGAACCGATACATTACGCTATCGCATTGATGAAGCAGGAACCGGTGTTGTTTCAAGCGTAATTGTTCCGAACCCGGAACCGGCGTATGAATTACCCAAAGGCGTCGAAGACCCGAGGAGTGGAACGCCGCAGTTGATGGGCGCAGGTGGTCCCGATGCATTCGGGTATCGCTGGATTGACAGCGATGAACCCGGAGGTCCGGCGTTTAACTGGGTTGATATTACAACCGTTGGTACGCAGATTACCGATTGGGGTAGCGGTACGGGCGATGAAGGTCATAATATCCAGACGTTGCCGTTCAACTTCCCGTTCTATGGAAATACCTATAACTCCGTGAAGATTACTACAAACGGATTTATTAGTTTCGATGTCGTTTCGACAAATCATACATTTTCAAACGTAGCAATTCCATCTACGGGCGAACCGAATCTCAACATCTTCGGATTCTGGGATGACTTGGATGTACGCACTTCCGGCGGTGTTTATTACTACCATGATGCAACAAATAACCGCTACATCATTGAGTATTACAACGCGCCACATTTCAGTACCGGCGGACCGTACACGTTCCAGATTATTCTCAAACCGAGTGGCGAAATTCTCTGTCAGTATCTGACAATGACCAACCCGTTGAACTCGTCATCAATTGGAATTGAGAACGCAACAGGAACAGATGGACTGCAAGTAGTGTACAACAATACCTATGTCCATAACAATCTCGCGCTGATGTTCACAGCAGATTTGTATCCGTGGCTTTCCACAAACGTAACAACCGGAACACTCGCTCCGGGTGCAAGCCATACGGTTCAGGTTCGTACACATCCCGGGATTGAACTTCCGGCAGGAACATACAGCGGTCGGCTCCGTCTCTCCGGCAACACAACCGATACAAAGAATATCGGTGTGCGAATGGATGTTACCGGCGGTTCACCCTGGGTGCAGGTAACGTATCCGAACGGTGGTGAATCGTTCATCGTCGGACAGTCATATAATATTACATGGAATAAAAATCTTGTTGATTCTGTGAAGATTGAATATTCAACTGACGCGGGAACTACATGGTTACTTATCAACGCAGGAGTTCCTGCATCGTTAATCGTTGATGGAACGCATCCGAAAGATGCATTGCGCGGTGCAACGAGTCTCAATGAAACGGGTTCGTACCTGTGGACCATTCCGAATGCGCCAACAACGATGGGCAGAGTTCGTGTGTCTGACAAGAATAACTCTTCAATTACAGACATGAGTAATGGTAACTTCACAATTTCTTCATCGCCGCCGGCGACATGGGCAACGCAGACAAGCGGTACAACTTCGGCGTTGTACAGTGTTTCTGTGGTAGATGATCAAGTTGCATGGGCAGTCGGTGATGCAGGTGTTGTTCGCAGAACAACGAACGGCGGTGCTACATGGTCGGCTACGGCAATTCCGTTAAGCGGACAACCCAATCATCAGGTGTTTGCAGTAAGCGGTGATGTTGCGTTTGTTTGCGTTAATCCATCAGCAGGAAACGATGGCAGAATCTATCGTACAACGACTGGTGGAACAAGTTGGTCAATGGTGTACCAAAATACAGGTACAGGCGCGTTTATCAACGCGGTATATATGTTTGATGCAACGAACGGTTTGGCGATGGGCGACCCGGTCAACAGTCAGTGGACTCTCTTACAAACTACCAACGGCGGAACTTCATGGACACCGTATGGAACGTTAGCACAAGCAGGAACAGAAGCGGGATGGAACAACTCATTTGAATGGAAAGGATCACAACTCGGTTGGTACGGAACGAATAACTCACGTGTCTATTACACAACCAATGGCGGAGCGTCGTGGCAATATTCTGCAACGCCGGCGCCAAATTCGTATGGTGTTTCATTCATCAATTCACAACTGGGCATGCTTGGCGCCGCAACCGGTGTTACCGCCGCATCGAACAACGGTGGTACATCATGGAGTGCGACCGCAAACGCAGGTTCGGGTAGCGCATTGTTCCCGGCTGGTGTTTCAATCCCGACACAACGATGGTGGATGGCAAGCGGTACAACGCTTTACAAAACAACAGACCAGGGTGCCAGTTGGACGACAGACCATAGTCGTTCAGGCGCGTTCAATCATATGCAAATGAAAGTTGTTTCTGGCGCAGGTGTTATTGTCGGATATGCCGTTGGCGCGTCTGGACAAATTTCAAAATACACGGAATATCTCCCGGTTACAGCAGGTTCCATCAGCGGTATGAAGTTCGAAGACCTTGATGCCGATGGTGTGAAAGACAACGGTGAACCCGGATTAAGCGGTTGGAAGATTTACATTTCCGGAGCGATGACCGATTCAACAACAACTGATGCAAACGGCGCGTACGCGTTTGAAGATATTGATGAAGGCGACTATGTTGTGTCAGAAGGTATGCAACAGGGCTGGTATCAAAGTTATCCTGCAAACGGAACACATTCAATTTCGCTTACCGCAGGTCAGGCGCAAACCGGAGTTGACTTCGGAAACTACCGTCTTGCATCTCTTGCAGGAAGAAAATATGAAGATGCAAACGGTGATAGCACCGGAACGAATGATGCCGGAATTCAAAACTGGGCAATCTATATCAACGGAACTACGTCCGATACAATGATGACCGATGCCGCAGGTGCGTATCTCTTCAGTGGATTGAGACCGGGAACGTATACGATTTCCGAAAACCAATCTGCCGGATGGACGGTAACGCAACCTGCAAGCGGTGTGTATCAGGTGAATCTGCAATCAGGTCAGGCTCGTACCGGATATAACTTCGGGAACTTCGAATTCGGCTCCATCAGCGGTATGAAGTGGAAAGACTTCAATGGCAACGGCGTGAAGGATGCGGGTGAAATCGGGATGTCTGATTGGACGATTAACGCAGTCGGTACGAAGCCGGGCAATTCTCATCAGTTGATGACGGATGCGAACGGCAACTTTATGTTTGATGGTTTGTTCTATGATACGTATACAGTCACCGAAGTTCAGCAGGACGGATATACACAAACATATCCGCCGGGTGGAATGTACTCTATTACAATCACCAGCGGGACGAATGTAACCGGAAAAGATTTCGGAAACTTCTCACCCGATACCGGCGCCTTCCGAACGTTCAGCGGCGATACGATTGCTCTTTCAAAAGATGCAAGAGGAAAAATCGGAAAGCCGGTGAAGCGCGTTGCAAATATTGTGAACTTCAGGTTCAAATTGATTACGCCGAATTCCGCTTCGCATTTCCTGCAATTAGACTTTAATGTCTCGGCAAACGGAAAGATTCATCGCGTTCGAGGTGCTAACGATACAGTTGTTGGCGTCTTTAACAGCAAGCGATTCGGACCGGTGAACTTGAGCGTTGCCAATGGCGATACTGTCTTTGTTGAAGGTGTCGGCAGTTCCGGGAATCCGATTAAAGCAACCTATAAGTGGAATGCTGCAGATAAAGTGAGCGTTTCCTCGTTCTTGCGAAATCAGCCGGGATTACCGCAGCCGAACGCACTCAATTTGATTGAAGAACTCTATCAACAGAACGCATTTGGAAGCACGGGATTGAAAACCGGTGTTGCGCTTACCGGAACGCTTGCCTTGCGTTATGGTTGGGCACAGATTACACGATTCTCCGATGCATCGAAATCGTTCTATGATGGCGGACGACGTCACCAGGGAACACCGCGTGCCTTCGATTTAATTGGCTCGAAGCCGTTTGTCGGAAAGCAAGCGAGTGTTTCTCCGAAGAAACACAACAACGCGTTCTTTGCCGAACTTGCCGCATTGCGAATTAACATTGTAGCCAGTGCAGCAGGAAAAACTCCGAACGGATTCGGCGACCTCATCTTCGATGATGAAAGCGGAAATATGTTCTGCGGTAAATCAGTTATCCAGATTGCATCGAAGGCAGATAGTTTTGCTACCTTTGGAGTGCTGGAATCTCCCGCAACCGCACAACTGTATTACGATGTTGTGAAGATGCTCAACACATCGTTCCAGGGGACGGTTGATACAGTCAGCTTCGCCCGAAAGACGGTGTTCAAAGGTACAAGACGGTTGTACGAAGTTCCTTATTTGCATCTGAACCTGACGGGAGAACGCACGGTCATCACTCTCAATGAAGATGAAGTTGTGTCCGAGACTCCGGTTGCGTTTGCGCTCGAACAGAACTATCCTAACCCGTTCAACCCAAGCACGACGATTAAATTCTCGCTGCCGGAAGATGGAATGGTAACGTTGAAAGTATTCGACATGCTCGGTCGTGAAGTCGCTTCACTCATTAATCGTGAAGAGATGTACGAAGGTGAACATGAATTCGAGTTCGTTGCAACCAATCTCGTCAGTGGTGTGTACTTCTATCGCATCGTCGTCGAAGCGCCGAATGGCATTGAAGATGAAAACGGCGTTGTCGGAGTGAAGACATATCAGGATGTCAAGAAACTCCTCTTGATGAAGTAAGTCACGTAACGTCATCAAGTAAATAATTACATTATCGGCACGGAGAATCCCGTTGTACGGGACTCCGTGCCGTTTTATTTCTACCTGATATTTTTGTTCTTCAGTAATCAAAAAGTTTTATCCTCGCTATGAAATTCGTTCAACTCCTTTTTATCATTGTTTCGTTGGTTGTTCTTTTCACTTCCTCTCTTTTCTCGCAAAACGGTCTTTCGTTCGTCGGTCATCTTGACCAAAAGCATGGTACGTCGGGAGATAACATTTCATATTCTGCATGTTGGGGGTATGTCGCTCCGAACGGTCGTGAATATGCAATCGTCGGGACGTACACCGGCACGCAAATCATCGATATAACCAGCACCGATTCAATCCGGGAAATTACGCACATCAGCGGACCATCCTCTATCTGGCGTGAGATGCGAACCTACAAGCAACGCGCATATGTCGTCAGCGAAGGAGGAAGTGGTGTACAAATCATCAATCTCGAAAACCTTCCCAACTCTGCAAACCTTGTTCGCTCATTCAATTACACAAGTGGCTCGAAAAATATTTTGAGAAATCACAGCATCGAAATTTTCGATGGATACATGTATCTCAATGGAAGCGCGAATTGGTCGCCAGGAGGCGTACTGATTTTTAGTCTAGCAAACGTTGATACGCCAACCTATGTCGGTCAATACCAACAGGAATATGCGCATGACAGTTACGTGCATGGAAACCGATTGTATTCGGCGAGCATTTATACCCCGGGCGGATTGAATGTAGCAAACATTACTAACAAGGCTAACCCAACACATATTACAAAAATAACGTACAGCAATGCCGGAACGCATAATGCATGGACAACAACCGATGGCAATTTTGTCATTACAACCGATGAAGTCGGCAATTCAGTAAAAAATTTGAAGTTCTGGGATGTGCAAAATATTCCACCAGCACCAACTTCGCCGATTGCAACATATAGAGTTGGAGGTGACGATATCGTACACAATGTTTTTGTGCGCGGTAATTATGCTTATGTAGCATGGTACACAGCAGGTATTCAGGTTGTTGACATTTCAAATCCATATTCACCTACAACGGCGGGATATTATGATACATCGTTAGAACCCGCCCCCGGGTACAATGGTGTATGGGCTGTCTATCCGTATTTCTGGTCGGGCAAAGTGATTGCAGGCGATATGCAGAACGGCTTGTTTGTATTTCGGTTTAATAATCTCGCTCCGCGCACCCCGGTCAGTTTACTTGAACCCGCGAACCAACAAGCGTTCTGTTCGAACAATCCGATTAATTTCAAATGGTCAAGAGTTGCAGACCCGGCGAAAGATCCGCACGCGTATTGGTTTTCTCTGAAAGGACCGGGAGTTGATACAATGTATGTTCTTACTACCGACACATCCTTCACTCTGAATAATGTTGCTTCACTGGCGAACGGAACATACAAATGGTACATCACCACAAAAGATGAAGCGACACAAATTGCAACACGTGACACGTTTTCGTTTGTGAAAACCACACGTTCACTTTCTCTTTCTTCTCCCAACGGAAGCGAATTGCTGAAAGCGCAATCAAACGTGAACATCAATTGGTCTGCCGCGTGTGTTGACAGCGTGGAAATCTCCTACTCAACGGACGATGGTTCGACATGGAATATCATACAATCATCCCTTCCGGCATCGGGCGGAACGTACACGTGGAATGTTCCGAACACGCCGACAACGCAGGGAAGAATTCGTGTCCGCGATGTTTCCGACACGACGCTTCTTGATTTGAGCAGTTCTTCATTTACGATTTTTGTTTCAGTGAATGTTACCGTGCTTGTTCCGAATGGCGGAGAAATCTGGGAAAGTGAGAGCATGCATCAAATCTCATGGTCGTATGAAAATGTGAGTAACGTTACCATTGAATATTCTTTGGATGCAGGCGGAACGTGGACGACTATCATTGCAGATACTTCAGCATCAACGGGAACTATTGACTGGCAATTGCCGAATGTTCCCGATACGACCGAAGCGCTGGTGCGAATCATAAATCTCAGCAATTCTTCAATTGCCGATACAAGCGACGCCACCTTCACGATAATTAAAATCCAGCCGCAGCTTCATCTTCTCGTTCCCAACGGAGGAGAGGTCTGGCAGATTGGAACTCAGCAAACAATTTCATGGTCAAGTTTACTTGTTGATTCAATTACGATTGAACTTTCGGTTGATAACGGAACGACGTGGGCAACCATTGTTGCGAATCTTCCGGCATCGTCCGGTTCATACTTGTGGACGGTTGATGGAGAAGGAACAACAACAGCATTGGTCCGATTGAAAAACTCAGCCGATTCAACATTGCTCGACCAGAGCAATGCCGTATTTGAAATGCCGGTGCTTGCAGTCTCTGTGTTGCCGTCATGGAATCTTGTGTCGGTTCCTGCACGGTATGAGAACGAACTCATCAGCAATATTTTTTCAGGTGCGGCTTCAGAAGCATTCAAATATGTCGGTGGGTATGAAACGCTCGATACAGCAATCATCGGAAATGGTTTCTGGATAAAATATGCTTCTGCATTAACATTCCCGATTTATGGATTATCAACATCACAGGAAACGATTGCGGTGAGAGAAAAGTGGAATATCATCGGCTCACTCAGTTCATCCTTCTCTGCATCAACGCTTGAACCGATTCCTCCGACGATGACACTCTCACAACTTTTCGGCTATCATCCCGATTCGGGTTATACCATTGCCGGAACGATTCAGCCGGGAAAAGGATATTGGCTGAAAGCCTCAGAAGCCGGTTCACTTGTGTTGAACAGTTCTCTCATCGCTTCCAAAACAATGCCTGTTGATGAGAACAACGGACAGGCTTCTCTGAACTTCAAGGATAACAAAGGCAGAGTGCGAACATTATATCTCCGGGATGCCGAAGCAAGTCAACGAACAACAGTGATGAATGAATTGCCGCCTATTCCGCCATCGGGCGTGTTCGATGTGCGGTTTGCTTCTCAGCGAAATACGGAATCACTTTCTGAAGCGACATCAAAAGCCACTATCGAAATTCGTTCGGCGGAATATCCGTTGAACTTAACATTGGCGGGCAACCAACATGGTTCATACAAACTTGTCGAGCGGAAACAGGGTGTAATCATACATGAATATGATTTCAATACATTACCCGTCATTTCGCTCTCATCAGGGCCGGAAGGAACGTTGACCATCGAAACCGGTAACTCGTCTGAACTTCCTCAACAGATTTCTCTTGGTCAGAATTATCCAAACCCGTTCAATCCGGTTACGGTTATCAGTTACCGGTTGTCGGTTAATACTTTTGTCTCCTTGAAGGTGTTCAATCTTCTTGGAGAGGAAGTTGCAACGCTTGTCAACGAAGTGCAGGACGCTGGAACGAAGAGCGTGGAGTTTTTCGCCGATAAACTTTCGAGCGGTGTGTACGTGTATCGCTTAACAGCGGGGAACGTAACAGAAGTGAAACGGATGACCGTTTTGAAGTAAGCAGGAATGTCAATGGGTCAACGCGAAGAGGGAGGCCATGCAAAGAGAACGATTTTTCCAGGCTGATTCACTTTTATCCAATATGCCTGAAACGGCATAAGTGTATCTGCCGCGAAGTAACCGGTTCCCTGTGCGTATCCGAAAAAAGAAGAAGTAAGAATTCCATCGGGGATTGTTTGCACAGAACCGACAGAGATTGGTTCGGAAAGTGTCCCGATAAAATTCCAATCGCAGTTGACTTCAAGAGTATCACTTCTCATCGGCATTCCAGAAACGCTTACCGTTCCTTCCGATGGAAGTTTCATCCAATATCCTTTACCCGATTTCAAAGTGTCTTCGACGAAATATCCACCGTTGCAATTATATCTTGTAAGGGAAGATGTTCCGGCAGGAATATCAATCGTGCTTTCATCATTCAACTCTACGGGAAAAGAAAACATATTCCATCCTGCGTTTGCTTCTCGGGTGAGAGTTACAGGAAACGTTTTTATGACAGAATCAACTGCGATGCGAAGAGAAGAAAGCCGCGTATACAGACTCTCGCCCGGACACTCTGTCGAGCATCCAACTCGATGCCCGCTGATGTTCGGAATAGTCAACCCGGTTGGTGAATGAAACGAAGTATCCAACGGCGCAATTGTTCTCTCGTATGCTTTCCATGCAAGAACGTTTCGTAATATTTCCAACGCAGTATCGGTCGGTGCGATAGATGTAAACGTTCCGAGTAGCGAAACACCCATCGTCTGCTCGTTATTGTTAATGCCGTTCGGGTCGGGAGCGATGCCGCAGAAATGTCCGCCCCGAATATTTGAAATCGAATCGCCATACCATGCTCGTCCTTGATATAATACGCCGTTCGGGTCAATCAACCAGTTGTATCCGATGTCGCCCCAGCCGAGCGTGTTTGCATGATACACCCAAATCGAACGGACAACTGCCGCCCAATCAGAATGATTATTTGAATCTGCCGTATGATGAACAATGAGATGCGTAACATTAGTTTGCAACGGAGACCATCGCGGAGATGATTGCCCTTCGGGACATGACCAATCAGTGCGGGAAAGAAATGAAGGAACGACGTTGAAAGTGCGATGTGAAGAATTCGTTTGCTTGATTGGTTGAGGCGTTGTTCCCGGGTTGATGAACGTGAACTTCAAACTTTTTATCGTTGATGAACCATTGGAAACGGGGATGGTGAAACGAAGTTTACATTGAATTGACTGTGTCTCTTTTCCCAGAAACAGCAATGCACTCGAAAGATTTTCGGTCGAGGACACAACGTCTTCATCGCGGTGAACTATTTGCCATTCGCTCCATTTCACTCCGTCGTGGGAGCGAATGAAAAGCGTTACTTCGTCTTGTTCGATGTTATTCATCTCCCACACTATTGCCATGGACAAGAACGGCTCAACGTTGTTCATAGGAATGTTGATTGCTTCAAACAGTATTTCCGAAGCAAACCCGGATGGCAGAATGTTTCCACCCGGAATTAACGTCACTTCTTCTGTTTGTACTAAGCTAGGATTTTCCTGTGCTTGAACGAATTGAGACAAAGGGAAAAATACAATGAACAGAACAATCGAGCAAACTAAAGTTATCAGTCTACATTGTAAATCCGCAATTGGTAATCCGAAATTCGAAATCCAATTAATCACCAAAACTCGTTCCCACCGCTCTCGCTGTCAATATCAACTGCGAATCCAACGGCACAAGTCGCTGACGACTAATGGCATCTTCGAGTTTCACTAATTCAACATCGCGCCCGCGCAGACTGACCATCTGTCCGAATTTTCCTTCCGATGCCGCTTGCAACGCCATCGAACCGAATTTCGTGGCGAGAATTCTATCGTATGCTGTCGGACTTCCGCCGCGCTGTAAGTGACCAAGCACAGTCGTGCGTGTTTCCAATCCGGTATGTTCGGTGATTTTCCGTGCAACAAGGTCGCCGATACCGCCGAGACGCAACGGGTCGGTTCGCTTTGTATCATGTTCTTTGACGACAATCTGGCCGTCTTCCGGTTTCGCACCTTCCGCAACGCACACGATGCTGAACCGCGCGCCTTTACTTCGCTTGAGAACCGTTTCAAAAATCGAATCCCACTTGAATGGAATTTCAGGAATGAGGATAATATCCGCGCCGCCGGCAAGTCCTGCGCCGAGTGCAATCCATCCTGCGTAGCGTCCCATCACTTCAATCACCATGACGCGGTGATGCGCAGACGCGGTAGTGTGGAGACGGTCAATCGCTTCCGTAGCAATCGAAAGAGCGGAATCGTACCCGAACGTTACGTCGGTTGCTTCGAGGTCGTTATCAATTGTTTTCGGAACGCCGATGATGTTCATTCCCATCTTGGAAAATTTGTATGCGATGTTCATCGTCCCGTCGCCGCCGATGGCAAAGAGCGCATCGAGTTCCCATTTCTGATAATTGATGAGCGCGTGTTCCGAGTAATCGAGCGTGGTAATTCCTTTCGGTCCTTCGACGGGATAGTGGAACGGGTCGCCTTTGTTCGATGTGCCGAGAATTGTTCCGCCGAGATTGACAATTCCGAGAATGTCGAGTTTTGTCAACTCACGCATTTTTCCTTCGACAAATCCTTCGAAGCCATCCACGATACCGATGACTTTTGCATTGAAGAACGACATCGCCGGTTTGGCGATGCTTCGGATGACGGCGTTGAGTCCGGGGCAGTCTCCGCCACCGGTGAGAATTCCGACTCGTTTCAATGTTTTGGGCATAGGTTTCCTTTTCTGAAATCAAACAAATGAATGAGGAAGAATGTAAGAAATTTCTTTGATCTTTAATCCGATACTATAAAATAGGAAAGTTATACAAAGAATTGTGTAGGTTACTATTTCAAGATAACTGCCTTTTTTACATCAAAAGATATACCTGATGTGAGTTTGTAAAAATAGATCCCGCTTGGAACATGAGATGCATCCCATTGTACATGCTTATCTCCTGCACTTACTACTCCCTCAACGAGAGTAATGATTTCTTCTCCCAATACATTATACACCTTCAACGTAACATACATTTCTTTAGCAAGAGTGTATTTAATTTCTGTCAAAGAGTTGAATGGATTGGGGTAACTTTGCTCAAGCCTTAATGCAACTGTAATCTCAGGCGGTGAAGGAAAATCTTCTATTTGCCATGGTGGTGATGGGGGTAATTCATGAAAACTCAGCGGATTAATCGGAAGATAACGGACCAATGATTGTAGTAAGATCGAACCTGTATCAGAAGCGAGCGTGATAGATCCATTTCTTTGAGTCTTTATCCAATAACCTTTTCCTGGAGAAAGTACGTTCGATAGTTGATACGTGCCAGACGTGTATTCATAAAATGGAGATATGATAAGGTCAGCCGAATCTTGAATTACATTACTGACATTTATCTGTTGTGTAATTCCTCCTATCAGATTCCATCCTTGGGACAACTCTACCATAACAGATTCCATACTATCTCCGTGTAAAAAATGAAAACGTTCATCCTGTGATTTTACCCAATACCCTTTTCCAATTTCCAGCGTGTCCGTTATTTGGTAACCCTTATTGTACCGATATGCTTTTGATGAGATATTAGGAAAAACAATTGACGGGTTTCTTTCAGAGGTTTCCAATGGTAACGATATCAAATTCCATCCTGTTGAAAAAAGTACTCCGCGACCGGGTATGAAACATTGTACATAGGGCGGTTGGATTACTGATGACGCAGGTGTATGAAGAATGCCTGCACCACAAGCAACCCAGATAGAAACACTATCGAAAATATCAACGCCATAGCCGCTTGGTGAATTCGGAAGAAACTGCCATTTTTTTCCACCGTCAACAGTAGCAATAATACCTTGCGGACCAACAGCCCAACCGACATCATCACTGAGAAATTTATGTTGCCAAGATGTAATGTGAAGTGAATTGATGTCAAACCAACTTACTCCACCATTAGTCGTTTTCAAGAGAGTACTTGTTCCTGAAACCCATCCAATTTGATTTGATGTAAAGGAGATATCTGACAACTGATGCGGAAAAGCGACCGTAGATACTTCAGTCCATGTCATTCCGCCGTCAGTTGATTTCATAATACTTCCTCCATTTCCTACCAGCCACCCATTCAAAGAATCAAGAAAAAAAACCGAGCCTAAATCATCCGGGGTTCCTGAATTAATCGCTATCCATTGATTTCCTCCATCGGTTGTTTTTGCATACGAACCAAATCTTCCAGCGAGCCAACCAAGATTCTTATTAAGAAAAAAGACCTTGTACCAGCCACGAAAATTTTGTGGAGCATACTGTTTTGTCCATTGTTCGCCCCCATCAGTCGTATGATAAACCACAGACCATTCTTCACCAACACACCATGCAGTAAGTGTATCAAGGACAAAGAGTGAATGTAATGTACCGCCGGGTTGATATTGTGGAAACCATTCTTTTCCACCATTAGTTGTTTTCAGTATCCCACCACCAACCGCCCACCCAACTAACGGATTACAAAATTTTACATCGAACGAACTACCAGCATGACTTGAAATATTGTTCCACTCGATACCACCATTTGTTGAGGAGGTAATAAACCCTTGGCCACCCACTGCC
The DNA here is from genome assembly GCA_016212665.1 of Ignavibacteriota bacterium. Taxonomy (NCBI): domain Bacteria; kingdom Pseudomonadati; phylum Ignavibacteriota; species Ignavibacteriota bacterium. The sequence continues at coordinate 74,947 of JACREZ010000040.1, read as the reverse complement.
CATAGATGAGATCCATCCCGTGTGACATGGAGGGAACTCAGTGAACCGATCGAAGCCACAGAATCCCACGTCCAACCACCATCAACAGATTCATAGAGATAATTCGACGCCATTGCCCATCCATGCATAGAATTAACAAATTGTATTGACTGAAGACGATCATAGATAACCTCATCCCATGAACGATCAATCCAGCTTGTACCACCATCAGTGGTTAATAAATGAGCAGCAAACCATTGCCCTCGTTTACCACCTACCCATCCATGCAAACTGTCAGCAAAGAACACGGAATAATCATAATCATCGTTACTACTCAATGAGAGAAACCATGTAGAACCTCCATTGGTTGTTTTATAAACTTTTGTCTGTAATGCCACCCATCCCAATCGTTCGTTAACAAAGTAGATTGACGAGATAGTGTAATAATCTGAAATTATACTCGAATCCCATGTCACACCACCATTTATAGTGCGCCATACGGTATTTTCTCCTGACACCCATCCGTGAATATCATCAATAAAAAACACAGAGGATAGATTAATGCCGAAATTATTTGTATGGCGAAACCATGTTTGTCCTCCATCTGATGTTTGGAATAATGACTTACCTCCTACGCACCATCCTACACACCGATTAATGAATTGAAGCGATGTTAGGTTAGCAGAAGCACTATCTATTTGGTAAAGAATTCTCCAAGTTACTCCTTTATCCGTGGTTTTCAATACCGTTCCGTTCCCTCCTACAGTTACTACATTATTTGAATCGAAAACCCAAACACTGTTGAGCCAATTTCCCTGCGGTTTTGGATACTGCCATTCCCATTCTTGTCCGTTAGAAGGCAACCAAGTAAAAACAAAGAAACATATGATGCTTAGAATCTTTTTCATAATATCTTTAGCAAAAAAGTGAAGCGTTCATTTTGAGAGAAGTTACTACTTTACTTGACAAAAATCAACCATTCGCTTCATCTTAACCACACTTGTTTCGTCTCAGGTAATCTCCCGTATGTAAAGACCATTAATTACAGAATTCCTGATTGAAAAATCAGTATTAGCAGGAGCCAGTCTTTTTGAAGTAAATTTATCGCCCGAATCTCTCAGGCACGTACTTCACAAACAACTCGGTGAGTTTGTTGCGTGAAATGGAATCGAAGTCTTCGTCGTCGCTGTTTCGCTTGCGGAGGACTTCAAATTCGACCTAATATTATTCCTCTTCCCCCTCAACATTCTTTTTAAGCGTAACATATTAACCGCTTCCCCACGGTAATTAAATCACACTATACTGTGATTTTACTTGCAAAGTCAGGCTTTTCTTATTACATTTGCTCAAAAAATCACACTATAATGTTAGCCAAATATATCGGTGAAACGATAAAGCGCCGGAGAAAAGAACTTGGAATCACTCAGCCGCATCTTGCAGAGTTAGCCAACATCAGCACGAACACGTTGTATAAATTGGAGAGAGGTCAGGGCAATCCTTCGTTAGATGTCTTGAACAAATTAGCAGAAGTGCTCGGCATGGAATTGAAACTTGAAGTCATGAATCTGCCTGCGGGGAAAGCGGGAAAACTGTAATTCCATGAGACAGGCAAACGTATATCGCAACGGAATATTTGCAGGTATTCTGGCGGAGGACGACCGGCATCATTTTGTTTTCCGCTATGATGATGCCTACTTCAACGACAACAGCAAACCGGCAATCAGTGTAACGCTTCCAAAGACTCAACAGGAATACCGGAGCGAAATTTTGTTTCCGTATTTCTTCAACATGTTGAGCGAGGGGGTGAACAGGAAATTGCAATGTACACATCTGAAAATTGATGAAGAAGATAATTTTGGTCTGCTGATGGCAACGGCACAATACGATACAATCGGAGCCGTTACGGTAAAACCGATTGCGATGCAATGAGCGGAGTGCAGATACCATATTGTCCCGGAACATTGGCAGAAGGATTTTCTACCTACAGTCCGGGTTGTTTGCGGAATCTCTTTCATGGGAAGAAAGTAAGCCATGTATTGCCCTACGACGCGCCGGAACAAAACGAAGAGGTGGCTGAGCAGTTCAGAGATAATCGTAAACGCATCTCTATCTCAGGCGTTCAGGAAAAGTTGAGTTTCATCTTAGAGAAAAATGTGTTGCGGTTGACGAACGAAGGCGAACAAGGAACATACATCCTGAAACCGATTCCGAGAGATTTGAAGAATGTTACTCAGGTCCCGGCAAACGAACATCTGACCATGCAAATCGCAAAGCAAGTGTATGGAATAACCACCGCTGAAAATGCTATGATATTTTTCAAAGATGGCACACACGCTTACATCACCAAGCGGTTTGATGTGGATGATAATGGAAGAAAACGAGGGAAAGAAGATTTTGCCTCGCTTGCTGGAAAAACGAAAGATAATGCAGGCGCGAATTTCAAGTATGAGTTCAGTTACGAAGAGATTGGATTCCTGATACAACAATACGTCCCTGCGTGGCGCGTGGAAATAGAAAAATTTTTCTTGTTAGTAGTGTTCAACTATTTGTTCTCGAACGGAGATGCACACTTGAAAAACATTTCGCTTCTCGAATCCTCGAAAGGTGATTACCTTCTCAGCCCTGCGTATGATGTAATCAATACAAGACTGCATGTGGACGATTCTGATTTTGCTTTGAGTAAAGGATTGTTTGCCGATGCAAAACGTTACCGAGGTAAGAGCGGACATCCATCCAAAGCGGATTTTATTGAATTCGGAAAACGTATTGGAGTAACAGAAGGCAGGATTGAAAAATTGTTAATTCCTTTCTTGGAGGAACAACGCATGGTTGTAACGCTGACAAATCGTTCCTTTTTGGATGAACCAAGCAAACGTGGATATTTGTTGATGTATCGAACGAAAAGGAATTATTTGAATACAGAGAACGGATAAACTTGTTCTTGTTCTCACACTCCGCATACCGTAGGAACGAGAACGTTATCTTCTAAATCTCTCCGGCACATACTTCACAAACAACTCGGTGAGTTTGTTTCGTGAAATGGAATCGAAGTCTTCGTCGTCGCGGTCGCGCTTACGGAGGACTTCAAATTCATCGTAATCTTTTCCCTTCATCTTGTGTGAGTATTCTCTCAGTGACTCCACCATCGAATGTTGTTCGCTTTTTGTCATAATGTTTTTAGTTTATAGTTTTTTGTTGTTTGATTCGTACATCAAGCAGGTACAGAATGTATTGAATAAGCGCCCCAATCGCGGCGCCTGTGAAGAACAGATTTTTCACAGGTATTTCATCAAGCAATAATAAAGAAAAATTTTTAGAAATGAGAAGCGCAATCGTGTAACTCATACCGCCAAACATTCCCCAGAGCGGAACATGGGAGAGGATGGCGTACCAACGATGCGGTTGATTGAAATAATTTGCAATCGTGGCGTACCAAAGCCGCTCGCCTCCCCACCCGAAAAATGAAAATCCGATTCCGACCAAACCATACGCGGCAAGGAACCCCGCGTCGAAGTGTCCGAGCAACATCATCGTGAACGAATAGAGCGCCATGATAATGATTGCATAGACACAATTCCGCAGGATTCCCATCGCAGGTGTTTCGTCAAAGAAACGCAACGTTGTTCCTCACGCCACTTGTTCGGTAATGATTAAATTGCTGATGTCCCCCGCTCCTTCGCGGACAACAAGTGGTTGGTCTTCCGTCAAATCCAGAATGGTCGAAAGTTCGAGCCCGCTTATTCCGCCATCGAGAATTACATCCACTCGCTCGTCGTACGCGCGTTTGATGAGTTCCGGGTCGTTCGGCAGTTGTTCGTTCGTGCCGTCCACGCTCGCGTTGAGAATCGGATGACCGAGTTGCTTCACAATCTCGATACAAATTTTATTGTTCGGTACGCGGATGCCGACCGTCTTTCGTTTGCTGATGAGCGATTTCGGAAGTTGTTTCAGCCGGCTTGCTGGAAGTACAAACGTGAACGGTCCCGGCACGAGATGCTTCATCAACCGGAACGCGGGGTTCGATACTTTCGCATACTCGCTGATGTGGCTCAAATCGGAACAGACAAAACTGAACGGCTTCGCCGGGTCTTGTTGTTTGATTTGATAAATCCGCTCAATTGCATGAGTGCTGTAAATGCTACAGCCGATGCCATACACGGTATCGGTCGGATAAATGATGACGCCGCCATGCTTTAACACGTCAACCGCGTGTTCGATGTGGCGACCTTGAGGATTATCAGGATGAACTTGTAGATACATAGAAATTTCCTTGTAATTGTAGTTGGTAAAGAGCGACTGACCGCACTGCGGTCAGCGTAACAATTGGTAATTCGATTCTGATTGTTCATTGGTGTTGGTTCGTTCTGCAATTCCTTCCAATTTGTTTTCGAATAGTGAAAGCCGTTTGTCTGCTTCGTCGTATTTGTTGTGCGCGTTGTTGAGATGCGCACCAAGCGTCTCGAACGCATCGCGCACTTTTCCGATGTCGCCTTGCAAACGACCGAGTGTGTTCAAAATCTGTTTTGCGCTCTGTTCGATTTTTAATCCGCGCAAGCCAAGAGCAATCACCTGTAAGTACGCGTAGAAACTGTTCGGCGAAACCGGCACAACATTGTTGCTTAACGCAAGTTGATACACGTCTGCGCCTTCGGCTTTGATGATGACTTCATAATAAATATTCTCTGCAGGAATATACATCAACGCAAACGGAAAGGTTCCTTCATCCGGAAGGATATATTTCCCTGCAATGGCTTCGATATGTTTCTTCACATCGCTGAGAAATGTTTTCTGAAACTGTTTCTTCTCGCTTTCGGTTGATGTTTCATAATATTTTCTGAAATTTTCGAGCGGAAATTTTGAATCCACCGGAACGATTCCTTCCGATGTCCGAATGATTGCATCAACCGTCTGTCCGTTTTTGAATTTGTATTGCATTTCAAAATGTTCCGACGGTAACACCTGTTTCAGCAAATCTTCGAGAAGCAATTCGCCCAAACCGCCGCGAAGTTTCGGAGCGCGAAGCAGTTCTTCCAACTTGGAAACGCTTTGTCCCAACTCTTTAATCTCCTGCGTCGCCTGTCCGAGTTGCCCGAGATTTTTCTGAACATCGCCTATCACCCGCGTCGCATTATCGAGACGGCTGCCGACGGAAGTGGTTTGCGTTTGCAGTTGTTGCGTAACACTGTTGAGTTGTTGATTAAGATTTTCCGAAACATGCTGTAAACTTGTTCGCATGTCGCCGCGCAACGCTTCGACCTGTTGTTGCATAAGTTGAAGAGTTTGGGAATAATCTGTTTGCGCTGGAGTGGGTTTCCGCGAAAGGAGAATAACAACAAGAATGACAACCGCCCCGAGCAATATTAACGTCAACACATCCATTCGTAGTTTTCGCGAGCGGGAAATGATGAATCCGTTCGACTGATTGAACCTAAGAAAAATTTGGGAAACGGTCAAGAGAGTTGTTCAGTTTTTCTTGATTTATTTTCTTATTTGATATATTGCCATTGGCATGATTCAATCATAGATTTGTTTTGATAACATCCACTATAATAAGAAGTTAAACAATGAACCACTCCCTCGATACAACAACTATTCATCCGAATCCGATTCAGCAATTCAAGAATTGGTTTGAAGAAGCACAAACATCCGGCATCGCCATGCCCGAAGCGATGTCGCTCGCAACCGTTTCAATAGACGGAAAACCATCGTCGCGGATGGTGTTGTTGAAAGAAGTGAACGAACATGGATTTATGTTCTTCACCAACTATAACAGCAGGAAAGGAAAAGAACTTGAACAAAATCCGAATGTTGCGTTATTGTTTTATTGGCAGCCGTTGGAACGGCAAGTGAGAATCGAAGGAACGGTGGAAAAAGTTTCTGCTGAACATTCAGACGCGTATTTTCAGACGCGACCAAGAAACAGTCAATTGAGTGCATTCATCTCCGCGCAAAGCGAAGTCGTTTCAAGCAGGGAAGAATTAGAACGATTGTACTCAGAAGCGGAAAAGAAATTTGAAGGAGCAGCAGTTTCTCGTCCTGAACATTGGGGCGGCTATCTCGTCAAACCAAATCGAATGGAGTTTTGGCAGGGACGTGAAGGGCGTTTGCATGACAGAGTTGAATGTGTTTTGCAAGAGAGTGGAGAGTGGAAAATACAACGGCTTGCACCGTAGTTTGATTCGCGGGCATATATCCCAAATCTCATATCGAAGTTAAGCGACTTCCTTCACCGCTTCCACAAACCTCTCCACTTCATCGAAATTATTATAAAGATGTGTTGACACGCGAATCGAATTCAAATGACTTTCCGGAACAAGGCGAATACGAAATCCTTTCTTCGATGCGTGTTCTCCGAATTTGTCGTACGGGATATTTTTCAAACAAAAACCAATCATCGAACCGCGTGATTGTTCTTCTGTTGGTGTAAGCATTTCAATCTTGTCCCCAAGTTCAAGAAGTTTTTGTTGAAGAGTTGAAGCGAGGGAGTTTCCGCGTCGGACAATATTCTCTACTCCAATCTTGGAAAAGAAATCCACAGCAGAAGCAACACCGATGTACAGCGCAGCATTCTGTGTTCCGTAATCGTACCGATGCGCGGTTGGAACAAATCCTTTGAACTCAATCGGGTTCGTCGTCAAATCCCATCCGAGGTCGGTGTAACCGCCGACGAATTTCGGTTGAAGAGTTTCGAGCAATCCTTCTCTCACATACAAAAATCCGGTTCCTTTCGGTCCGCAAAGCCATTTATGACTGCACGCCGAATATGTGTCGCAACCAATTTCCGCAAGGTTCAGATTCGTCATCCCCGGCCCGTGCGCTCCATCGAAACAGACGAACAATCCTTTGTCGTGTCCGAGTTGAGAAATTTCTTTTGCCGGAAAAACTTGTCCGGTGGTGCAGGTAATGTGTGGAATCGCGATGACGCGGGTTTTCTTCGTGAGCAAATCGTTGATGCGGTTAAGATTTTCCGAAACAGTTTGTGCGGGTTGAAATGTTTTGATGACGATGCCGTCAACCTTCGAACGGTTAAGCCACGGCAATGCGTTGCCGACATGTTCGTGCGTTGTAAGAATCACCTCGTCGCCCCGTTTGAGAGGAAGTCCCCACACAACAACGTTGATTCCTTCGGTTGTGTTGTGCGTGAGAGAAATTTCCGATTCCTTTACGCGAACAAACTCAGCGAGTTTTGTGCGCGCAACTTCCCATCCGCCGTACTCGCCCCGCCTGTCCAAATCATCAATTGCCGCTTTCACTGCTTCACGAACGATATACGGTGATGGTCCAATCGTCCCGTTATTGAAATAGATTCGTTCGTGAGTAAGAGGAAATTGTTCCCGCACAAGTTTCCAAAACTGTTCATTCTCCGGTTCGATGTCCTGACCAATTTCAGGAAAGGAAAACGCCTGTGATGAATCAAAAAGATTGGAGAGGAGAAGACTGCCGGAAATTCCACCGACAACCTTCTTTACGAATGTCCTTCGAGTTGTGTTCATGGCTTATCTTGAATAATGTTGAGAAAATGTTTGATTATTCCCGCGGTCGCCCCCCAAATAGCATGCTGTTGATAATCGAAAAACCAAACTTTCAAATGTTTTCCGTTCACCGTTCGCTCTTCTGTTCTCCCGTTTTGTTCATCGGCAAAAAAGGAAGGAGGGACAAACAACACCTCGGCAACTTCTTCGGGATTTGGTTTCAATAGCGGGAGCGATTGGATGTAGCCAACAACGGGAGTAATCAAAAAGCCGGTTGGCGTTACAAAATCATCAAGAATACCGAGAATTTCAACAGAAGATTTGGGCAATCCGATTTCTTCTTTCGCTTCACGCAACGCCGTTTCTGTTTCGTTCGCATCTTTTTCATCACACATGCCGCCGGGGAATGAAATTTGTCCTTTGTGCGTTTCTACTTCGTGCGTTCTCACGGTCAGCAATACATGCAATTCATTGTTGAGAACCACCAACGGCACAAGAACGGACGCACGAATAATTTCGTTCTCGGTAGACGTTGTGGCAACTTGCCGTTGATGTTGAGACACGGCTTTTTTTATTTTTTCAATAGAAATATTTATCACTCTACGCCCTACACTCTACGCCCTTAGCTCTTTGCTTATGTGCTTCATATAAAAACACAGCGCTCGCACTTGAAACGTTCAGCGAATCAGTTTCATTCTCCATCGGGATTGCAACATGCTTTGAGCAGACATCGAGAATTTCTTTCGAGATGCCAAGCCCTTCATGTCCGAACACAATGCAAGTATTTTGAGATAAGTCTGTTTGATGAATTGACGACTGTTCATGCGGATGCGCGGCGATAACTGTTGTTGAATATTTCTGTTGAAGAGTTGTCAAAGTCTCCGCTAAGTGAAGAACATGAACGACGGGAATTTTGAACACCGTTCCCATTGAGTTTCTTACAGCGCGCCGCAAATACGGACTGCTTGATGTTTCACCGACGATGATTCCCTGAACTCCGAACGCTGCGCAGTTTCTTACAATGACGCCGATGTTTTCCGAGTTAACAAGTCCGTCGAGCGCGACGAGGAGAAACGGTGACGGGATTGTATTCATTAATGATTCGAGCGTCGGATTTTCAGGAACTCTCGCAACCGCCATGATACCTTGGTGGAGATTGTAGCCGACGATGGTCTCGACAAGTTTGTGGTCAGCAAGGTAAACAGTGATTGGTGAATGGTGAGTAGTTAGTTGTGAGTCGGTTGATAATGCATCGAGCCATTCGGGAGTCATCAATAATGAAATAATGGAGAGATTGGAGGCGAGTAAACGTCTCACAACTTTTTCTCCTTCCGCGACGAAAATTCCCTGTTGAATATGTTCAAGCGGACGGCGGAGCGTTCTGTACGGTTGCAACTCAGGCAAATCCAATGAGTTGACCGATTGTATGTTCGTTTCTTTCACGGGTAGAAAAGTACAGTATTCGGATGAGAGAAGCAATTTCTTTTCTCTCAATTCCGATGTTTGTATATTGGTTCGCAATCGAATCAACAATAATGGCAACAGAAACATTTTCCATTCTCGCTCTCGGCTTCGGACTTGGCGTCAAGCACGCGCTTGATACCGACCATCTCGTCGCGGTCGCGGCAATAGTCAGTGAGCGAAAAAACATGCTGAGTTCATCGCTTGTCGGTGCGCTGTGGGGAATCGGGCACACTGCTTCACTTCTTGCCGTCGGACTTGTCATTCTTCTGTTTGATATTCAACTTCCCGAAACATTTTCTCATGTTATGGAATTTGTTGTTGCGCTCATGCTTATCATTCTTGGCATTATCGCAATCAAAAAAGTTGCACGAGGAGATTCAGTTCACATCCATCAACACGAACATGAAGGGCGCAGACACATTCACTTGCATGTTCACAACCATTCCGAAAATCAGATACAAGAGAAACATCATCACGAGCTTCCTCTTTTTACGCGCCTCAGTTTGATCGCGGGAAGTAAGAAGCCGTTGTATATCGGGATGGTTCACGGACTTGCAGGAAGCGGCGCGTTGATGCTTCTGATTTTATCAACGATTCCCTCAACAGCAATGGGGTTGTTGTACATCGGAACGTTCGGTGTTGGTTCGATGCTCGGGATGTTGATGATGAGTGCGCTCATTAGTGTTCCTTTTTTTCTCTCAGCAAAAGCATCGCACAAACTGAATAATGGCGTGAGATTAGTTTCGGGAATTCTGAGTATTTGTTTCGGAATTTTCTTCGGGTATCAAATTGCTTTCGTTGATGGATTATTTCTTTAACAAATAACAAATGGCCATTTCAATCGAACAAGAATATCTCGCCTATTGCCGGCGAAGATTGTTGCAAGAATATTTTCCACGCATTCAGAAATGTCTCGAAGAACTTTCGGAAGAAGATGTGTGGTGGCGTCCGAATGAGGAAAGCAACAGCATTGGCAATCTTCTGCTTCATCTTTGCGGCAACGTGCGACAGTGGATTATTCACGGAATAGGAGGCGCGGAGGACAAACGCGTTCGCGACGTTGAATTTTCTGAACGGGGACCGCTTCCCAAATCAACACTCCTCACGAAGATGCAAGAGACGCTTCTTGAAACCGACAAAGTTCTTGAACGATTTGATGTTGCGAAGTTTCTTGAGGTGAAACACATCCAACGCTATGACCTCACGTATCTCGATGCTATCTCTCACGTTGTAGAACATTTTGCTCAACACACAGCACAGATTGTGTATATCACGAAGTTGAGGAAAGGCGGCATCGTTAATTTTTTCCCGACGTACTTCCCTGATAAAGAATCTTCTTCAACTCCGTAAGTTCCGCTACGCTCACTTCGCGATGCTGACCGGGAACTAACTTTCCAATCGTGAGATTAGCAATTTTGATTCGCACCAAACGCAACGCCGGATGACCAACCGCGGCAGTCATCTTTCTAACCTGACGATTTCTTCCTTCTTTCAATGTTATCTCCAACCAAGCAGTCGGAACAGTTTTTCTGAACCGGATTGGAACAGGGCGCTCCGGCAGGTTTGGTTCTTCCGATAATAATTTCACAATAGCAGGAAGCGTTTTCTTCCCTTCAATTACAACCCCACCTTTTAATTGAGTCAAGACAGTTTCATCGGGAATTCGCTCGATTTGCACCATATATGTTCGCGGGTGGTGAAATTTTGGTTCGAGTAAACGATGTTTCATTGTCCCATCGTTTGTCAATAGAACTAATCCCTCGCTGTCAAAATCAAGTCTGCCTGCCGCATACACATCGGGTGGAAACGGTCCGAAATCAGAAAAAGTTTTTCTCCCCTCTTCATCGGTGAATTGACATAGAACTCCATACGGTTTGAAAAATACAATGTATCTGAAACGATTCGGTTGGTTTCGTTTGCTGAGATGCGTAGCTGAATCGTGAACGTGTGAGGTTCGTCGTGAGCCACTTTGTTTTGTGAGTTTTCGCACAGGCATTGTCAAATTTTATGAGTTTATTGAATGTAGAAATTGCGGCAACGCTAGTGAATGTCCGTCTCATCCAACGCACCGCAACGCGAAATATATAGTGGAATAACGTAACCGACTCTGAATGTTGAAGCTGTGCTTCGGGGGCTTCGAAGATGATGCAACATTCAGATGTCGGTTTCTTATTTCCATGAAGGTACTTCCTTCCCGTCCTACTTCCAAACTTTTGTTGCAAATCGTTCTCCATCTCGTTATTTTGCCATCCAATCAATGCAAATTATCAAACCAAAAGCCCTGAAACGGGGCGAAGTAATTGGGATTGCCGCACCTGCAAGTCCGCCTGCGTCGGAAGAACATCTCACGCGCGGGGTCAGGTATTTGGAATCGCTCGGCTTCAGAATCGAACTTGGCAAATATGTGCTCAAACGCAGAGGGTATCTCGCAGGAACCGACCGCGAGCGGGTTTCCGATTTACATGATTTATTCTCCAATCCGAAGGTCAAAGCTATTTTTACAGTCCGCGGCGGCTACGGCTGTACTCGCATTCTTCCTCAATTGAATTATCGATTGATACGACGGAATCCCAAAATACTTGTCGGGTACAGCGACATCACGGCTCTCCAACTCGCCCTTCTTTCCAAATCGGGTTTGGTTTCCTTTTCCGGTCCTATGGTTGCTGTTGAAATGGCAGGAAAACTACAGGGAGAAACGGAAGAGCAATTCTGGCGTTGTCTGACCTCAACGGCGAAGTTACCATCTGTTCATCTAAATCAAACAAAAAAAAGAATCATTCAAAAAGGAATTGGTGAGGGAATTCTGTTGGGGGGAAATCTCTCGCTCGTAGCCTCGCTTGTTGGAACCGAGTATGTTCCCAGGGTCAAACCATCAATTCTTATGCTCGAAGAAATTGAAGAGCGACCGTACCGGGTGAACCGAATGCTCAACCAACTCCGATTAGCGAACGTGTTCAAGCGAAGTGCAGGAATTGCGCTTGGGGAATTTACGGGTTGTGAAGCAGAGGCGGGGAAACCATCACTCACGCTTCAGCAGGTGTTTGAAGATTCGTTTCAGGGGTACAATTTCCCCGTTGCAGGTCACTTCCACAACGGACATGTTGATAATTTGTTGACCATTCCGTTCGGTGTGCGGGTTCGATTGGATGCAACGCGCGGGCGGCTTTCCTTCCTCGAAAATGCCGTAACGCGATAAAATCGTGTTTTGATATTGCTCGAATTCTCACTACATTTTCCCCGCGTTTGCTCTGAATCGTTCTCGAATAATTTACATTGAATGAAAGTAAGTCCGCTTCGGGCGGACTAAGAATTGCTGTACTTGCGTCCGGTCGCGGCTCTAATTTGCGGGCGATTGTTGACGCCATCCATGCCGGAATCATTTCCAACGCCAAAGTTTCTCTTGTCCTCAGTAACAATAGTTCTTCCGGCGCGCTGGAGTTTGCTCGTCAGCAGGGAATTCCCGCCGTGCATTGCAGCCGACTTCAGTTTTCTTCCGATGCAGAATTCGTCGCGGCGATGATGCAAACGCTTAGGGAACACAACAATAATTTTATCGTCCTTGCCGGATACATGAAGAAACTCGACCCAACAATTATTTCATCGTTCAAAAACCGAATCATCAATATCCATCCTGCGCTCTTGCCCGCGTATGGTGGAAAAGGAATGTACGGGATGCACGTGCATGAAGCAGTGATTGCCAATCGTGATTCTGTTTCCGGCGCTACGGTACATCTGGTTGATGAAGAATATGACCGTGGTCCGGTTGTGTTGCAGGAACGGGTTGATGTTTCAACGACGGACACACCCGAATCGTTGGCGGAAAAAGTTTTGAAGATTGAACATACGTTGTATCCTAAGGCAATTAATTTATTCGCGCAAGGAAGAATTCATGTGAATGGTCAACAAGTGACGATTGAACAGAAATGAAATTGGTTGAAATCAAACGCGCACTCATCAGTGTGTCAGATAAAACAGGCATCGTTGAGTTCGCTCGCTCGTTACAAAAATGGAATGTCGAAATCATCTCGACAGGCGGAACGCTGAAGACATTGCATGAAGCAGGAATTACCGCTTGCTCAGTTTCTGAACTCACAGGCTTCCCCGAAATTCTTGACGGCAGAGTGAAGACGCTTCATCCGAACATTCACGCGGGCTTGCTTGCGGTTACAGAAAATCCTTCTCACGTTCAGCAACTCGCCGAGTTGAATATCGAACCGATTGATTTGGTCGTGGTGAATCTCTATCCGTTTGAACAGACAATCGAGAAGAGCGGAGTCTCGCTTGATGATGCAATCGAACAGATTGATATCGGCGGACCGACAATGCTTCGCTCTGCGGCAAAAAACTTTTCGAGCAAAACAGTCATCGTCAATCCGCAACATTACGCACGAGTTCTTTCCGAGATGGAAGCGCACAATGGATGCGTCACCGAAGAAACAAGATTTGCCCTTGCAACGGAAGTGTTTCACCATACAGCACGATATGACACGGCAATTGCCGGGTATCTTCAACGTTCAGGCGCGACTGGCTCAGCGTTACCTGAGACTTTTTCTCTTTCACTTCCGAAAAGTTTTGATTTACGGTACGGAGAGAATCCGCATCAGTCTGCCTCGTTGTACGGAACGTTCAACGAAATATTTGAAAAACTGCACGGAAAAGAACTTTCTTTCAATAATATTGTTGATATTCAAGGCGCCGCGGAATTGGTGGAAGAGTTTGACGAACCGACGGTTGCGATTATCAAGCACACGAATCCGTGCGGCGTTGGTTCGGGAACAACGCTTGCCGAAGCATACGAGAAAGCGCTCGCAACCGACAAAACTTCAGCGTTCGGCGGAATTGTCTGCATGAATCGTCCGTTGGATTTAGAAGCGGCGAGGTTGATTGATTCGGTTTTCACGGAAGTTATTATCGCACCGGAAATTCCGAACGATGTTCTTGAATTTCTCAAAAAGAAAAAAGACCGTCGTTTGATTCTTCAGAGAAAGCTGCTTCAGTCGTTGCATCAAATGAATGTACGGAGTGTTGCAGGCGGTCTGCTTGTTCAATCTCCCGATGTTCTGCTTCTTGAAGAAGAGAAACTTCGTGTTGTAACGAAACGTACTCCAACAGAAGAAGAACACTCCGCTATGATGTTCGCATGGCGCGTTGCAAAGCATGTCAAATCAAATGCGATTATTTATGCACGAAGCGACAGAACCATCGGTATTGGCGCGGGACAAATGTCACGTGTTGATTCATCACAGCTTGCAACAATGAAAGCAAAAGAAGCCGGATTGGAGTTACGCGGAACAGCAGTCGCCTCCGATGCCTTCTTCCCGTTTGCCGATGGCTTGCTTGAAGCGGTGAAGGTCGGCGCGACAGCGGTCATACAACCCGGCGGTTCGGTTCGTGACGAAGAAGTTATACGCGCCGCCGACGAACACAACATAGCAATGCTTTTTACCGGTATCAGACATTTTAAACATTAAGAAAAAACTCCTATGGGAATGCTCTCCCTTTTTTGTCCTGATTTAGCAATTGACCTCGGCACGGCAAACACCCTCATTTACATGAAGGGAAAAGGCGTGGTGCTGAACGAACCTTCGATTGTCGCGTTCGACAGAAACACGAAACGCATCGTTGCAATCGGCAACGAAGCGCGTGAGATGTTGGGGCGCACACACCGCGACATCCGCACAATTCGCCCGATGAAGGACGGTGTGATTGCCGACTTTGAAATCGCAGAAGGAATGTTGCGCGAGTTCATTAAAAAAATTCATGCAGGATTATTTCCGAGCAGGCGCATTGTTGTCTGCGTCCCGAGCGGCGTGACGGAAGTAGAGAAGCGCGCTGTCCGCGATTCTGCCGAGCATGCAGGGGCAAAAGAAGTTCACCTGATTGCAGAACCGATGGCATCGGCAATTGGTATCGGGATGGATGTTGACGCGCCTGTCGGAAACATGGTGGTGGATATTGGCGGCGGCACAACCGAAATTGCCGTCATTGCTCTTTCGGGAATTGTAAACATGGAATCCATCCGTGTGGCGGGCGACGAGATGAACAACGCCATCATTCAGTTTTTCAAAAAGAATTATAACATGCTGATTGGCGAACGGACCGGCGAAGCAATCAAATGCGAAGTCGGTTCTGCGATGCCGCTGAAGGAGGAAATTTCAATTCAGGTAAAAGGGCGCGATTTGGTGAACGGCATTCCAAAAACGGTCGAAACCAACTCTGCTGAAATACGCGAATGTCTGAATGAGGCAATTCAATCCATTGTTGATGCCATCAAACTGACGCTTGAACGAACGCCCCCTGAACTTTCTGCCGATATTCTTGACCGGGGTATCATGCTCTCCGGCGGCGGCGCGCTCATCAAACATTTGGATGAACGCATTCGCCGCGACACAAGTTTACCCGTTCACGTCGCCGAAGACCCGCTCACAGCAGTTGTTCGCGGCACCGGAAAAGTTCTTGAAAATCTCGGACACTACTCGAAGGTGTTGATTAAGACAAGGAGATATTGAGCAGTGGGGTGCTTGCCCGCCTTTGGCGGGTGAAAGCGCTGAGCGCAGAGTTATGAGATTTTTTTCAACACTAATTGCTGCTCACCGCGCACCACTCATTGCTCACTGCTAAAAAATGCAAAGACTTTTCGGTTTAGTTCGTTCTCTCAGAGAATATCTCGTTTTCTCCCTCCTCATTCTCGTTTCATTACTTCTTCTCAGCGCAAATGATAATCCGCAGTTGCGGGAAGTGCGCGCATACACTGTCGGGTTTATCGGACTTGTACAGGATGCGCTCTCGGTCATACCCAATGTATTTCAGTTGCAACGAGAGAACGAAATTCTCCGGCAGTTGAATGTGAATCTTGCTGATGAAGTGAGCCGCTTGCGCGAAGCGCGGCTGGAAAACATCAAACTGAGAGAAATGCTGGGGCTGCGTGAGTCGAGTCCGTACCCGATTCTCGCCGCGGACGTTGTGGCAAAAAGTACGCACATGCTGAGAAACACCATCACGCTCAACGTCGGCGAAGCGGATGGAGTGAAACCCGATATGCCAATCATCTCCGAAGCAGGATTGGTCGGGAAAATTACAACGACGAGCAGTCGTTTTTCCGTCGGGCAGTTGATGTTCAACAAAGATTTTCGGGCGAGCGCAAAAGTGGAGCGAAGCCGCGTGGATGGAATTATCGCGTGGGATGGCGGCGAGTTTGTCCGCCTGAAGAACGTTCCGAAAAAGCAGGATGTCGTTCAGGGAGACATCGTTGTCACCTCAGAGTACAGCAATGTGTTTCCTCCCCGTGTTCGAATCGGGCGCGTCGTTCATGTCGAAGAAAAACCCGCGTCGCTCTTCAAAGATATTGAAATCGAGCCGAGCGTGGATTTCATTCGCCTTGAACAGGCATTCATCGTTCTCCTCACACCGGATACGAGCCGTACCGTCATTGAACATCAATCACCTGAAGGCAAATGATGGGTGTGTTACCAAATACTAAAAAGTGTCTTTGCGAGGAGCGAAGCGACGAAGTCCCAATGGGATGGCGCATTGCGTACACAATCCCACGTTTGATTCTACTTTCAATAGTGAGATTGCTTCGCCCCGATAAAAGCGGGACTCGCAAAGACAATTCAGCAGTATGCTCATGATAGCGCGGCAATTTCGTTTTGCGTTTGTAGGGTTTCTTCTCATCGTTGTGCAGACGACGATTGCGCGCTATCTCAGCGTCGCAGACATCGCTCCCGATTTGCTTGCAATTTTTATCGTGTACCTCGCCGTGAAGGAAGGACAACTAAGCGGAACTATGTGGGGGTTTCTCGTCGGGTTGGGAATTGATATGATGGCGGGAAGTTTTATAGGTCTATCCGCGCTGACGAAAACATTCGGCGGGTTCATCGCCGGTTACTTTCACGAAGAAGGTCAAAACAAATTTACGCTTGGAAGTTACCGGTTTCTGATTGTCGTTTTTCTTTCTTCGTTCGCGCAGAACATTCTCTACTTTCTTCTCTTCACGCGCGGCTCAGACATCGGCTTGGTGTCGGCGATTGTCGAGTATGGCGTCACGACAACACTCTACACAACGCTCGTCTCGTTATTTCCTGTTATGATTGTTGCACGAACATCGGTGAAGGTCAATGTGGAATAGTTTTGAAGAATCAAACAGGAAGCGGCTGTTTGTGTGGGGAATAGCGATGATGTTCGTTCTCTTTTTCGGGCGACTCCTGCAACTTCAGATTCTCTATCACGATGTGTATGGAAAAAAATCGGAGGAGAACAGCATCCGACCGATTGCGCGTGACCCGATTCGCGGGTACATCCTTGACCGGAACGGAAAAATAATTGTTGATAATCGCCCCGCATACACGATGACGATTACGCCCTCGGAGTTCAAATCGGAAGCGGCCTCATTTCTCTCTTCGACGTTGCGGCTTGACCCGGTGTTTATTTTCGACAGAGTAAAACGGGGAATCCGCTACAACCGCTTCGCCCCGACAAAAATCAAACGCGACATTGATTTCAAAACGCTTTCCGTTCTGGAAGAACACCGTGACAAACTTCCCGGCGTTGATTATCAAACAGAAACAAAACGATACTTGCCGACCAAAGCGAAACTTGCTCACCTTGTCGGTTACACGAAAGAAATTCCCGAACGACTTCTCTCCGTTACGTCCGAATATCAGCCGGGCGATATGATTGGCGCGACAGGAATCGAAGCGAAGTATGAAAGGGAACTTCGCGGCAAAAAAGGATTCGAGTTCATCACCGTGAATGCGTGGGGACAAAAAGTTCAATCCTTCAACGAAGGGAAGAATGATATTCCCGATAAAGAAGGAAACGATTTATTGCTGACGATTGATGTTGATTTGCAGGCATTTGCCGAATCGTTGCTCTCGGAAAACAGGGCGCGGTTGTAGCCATTGACCCGACGGACGGCGGAATTCTCGCCATGGTCAGTAAGCCTGATTTCGACCCGGCGCTTCTCACCGGATTTACTTCGCAAGCAGTCTGGTCTGCATTGAATAACGACCCTGCAAAACCGCTCTTCAACCGCGCGACGCTGACGCGTTATCCTCCCGGCTCGACATTCAAAATGGTACTTGCCGCCGCCGCGCTGAACGAAGGAATCATCACACAGGATTGGCGCGTGAACTGTTCCGGCGCGTTTCGTTTTGGCGACCATGTGTTTAAAGATTTGCATGTGCATGGCTCGACGAATGTTGTTGAAGCGATTCAGCGTTCATGCAACGTCTTTTTTTATCAGTTGATGTTGAAGGTCGGCTTCGAGCGGTGGACAGAGTACGGTGCGCAATTCGGTTTCGGACAAAAAACCGGACTCGATATTTTTGAAGAAGACCCGGGCTTGCTTCCCTCGAAAGAATTTTTTGATAAAGTGTATGGCAAAGGAAAATGGACGAAGGGATATCTCATTAGTTTGTCTATCGGTCAGGGAGAAGTCGGCGTGTCGCCGTTACAGATGGCGGCGTACTCGGCGATGCTGGCAAACCGGGGAACGTTCTACACGCCGCACGTGGTGAAGAGCGTGAAAGAAAAAGAGAACGGAAAAGTGTTTGATGTTTCTGTACCGGGCAGGAAATTTGAAATGAAACATCAAACATGGGAATTGATTCAGGAAGGATTGCGCCGCGCAGTGATGGAACCGGGTGGAACGGGAAGTTCGGCAAAGGTGAGCGGGATTTCTGTTTCGGGAAAAACGGGAACAGCGCAGAATCCGCACGGGAAAGACCACGCGTGGTTTGTCGGTTATGCGCCATCGGAAAATCCGAAGATTGCAATTTGCGCGCTGGTGGAAAATGCGGGATACGGCGGAGTGGAAGCCGCTCCGATTGCCGGACTCTGCATCGAAAAATATCTGAACAGATTTATCAACCGCGACAAACCTGCACCCGCGCAGGCAGAAAACAAAACAGTGAAAGAAACAAATGGACAACTGGTTCAAAGAGAGCATTGACGGCGTAACGCTACTCGTTGTGTTGTTGCTCGTCTCGATGAGCGCGCTCTCGGTGTATAGTGCAACGTATGATGCTGGCGCGTCGGTCGTCTTCTATCGCCAACTGATGTGGATTGGTGTCGGCTTGCTTGGGATGATGATAGTCATGTTCATTCCGTTCCGGACAATTCAGCAATGGTCGTATCCGGCGTACGGAATTTCGTTGCTCTTGCTTGCCGCCGTGTTGGTTCTCGGTCGCAGTATCGCCGGCTCGACGAGTTGGTTCGGTGTCAGCGGATTCGGATTGCAACCATCGGAACTTGTGAAAGCGACGACCATCCTCGCTTTGGCAACATTTCTTTCCCGCGGCAATGTGTACCTGTTCCGGTTCAAACACATCGTCATGGCGGCGGGATTCGTCCTCATTCCTGTCGGGTTGATTGTGTTACAGCCCGATGTCGGAACGGCGATTATTTATCTCGGCATGTTGCTCTTGCTGATGTATTGGTCGGGATTATCAGTCTTATTCGTGCTTGCGGTAATTGCACCCGGCGCCGCCGCGATCGCCGCGCTGTTCGGAACAACTCCGTTTCTCATCGTCACCGCGCTTACGTTTGTTGTGTTGCTTCTTCTTCGCGAAAACAAACTCGGCTCTGCCATCGTCTTCTCGCTGACAACGTTGGTCGGTGTTTCCGTGCAGTTTATTTTTGCGCGGCTCGCACCGCACCAACAGAACCGTATTCTTACCTTCATCAATAACGAAGCAGACCCGCTCGGCGCGGGGTACAATATCATTCAGGCGAAAATTGCCATCGGTTCCGGCGGCTTCACCGGGAAAGGATACCTGCAAGGTTCACAGACGCAACTCAACTTTATCCCCGCACAATGGACTGATTTTATTTTCTGCGTTCCGAGTGAAGAGTTCGGGTTTCTTGGAGCGTGTTTCGTGCTGATATTACTCGCCCTGTTACTCTTTCGGGGAATCAAGATTGCATCGCTTGCAAAAAATAAGTTTGCAAGTATCGTTGCAATCGGTATCGTCGCAACGTTCACCGTACATGTTGCCATCAACATCGGCATGTGCATGGGAATTGTTCCGGTTATCGGTGTTCCGCTTCCGCTTATGAGTTACGGCGGCTCAAACATGATTACCAATCTACTTATGGTCGGGCTGTTGTTGAATATGTACGCGAATCGGAAAGAATACTAATACTCTCGTTTTTGGAGTTTAGTAAAGTTTTATGATGAAGCCCTGAGTTTCGTCTGACGCTTGTGACAAACAATTGTATGGTGCGGCACGGAAGCAGCGAGGACACAAACCCGGATTGAGATGAGCGTACGCTTAGTGGCGATTATCAACAAGAGGCTTGGTCTCATTTATTCACTCTCTACAATTTGATGATTTTGAATCTCACATCGCTTGAGAAAAGTCCTCTGTATCAACTACCGACAACTACCACGCCGATTAATTGTGTGTTGAATCCCGTAAACCAATTGTCTTCCTTTGAGTTTTCGTGGGACGGCCGCACCCCGTTTTTTCTCTGCAAAGAAATCTACAACGTTATCACGGGGAGGGTGCGATAAATTTTTCCGGCATCCTTATTTCTTTTTCTTCTTCACCAACACGCTATGGTCCAGCAACAAATATTTACAGTTGTTGCAATGCCATGCCCGGTTAAACGCGGGAGGAAGCGACATGCTCAAGGTGTTTTCCAACACCTGATTGATGGTTGAAAACGAGCTGATGGGTTTTCCGTCGTCGGCTTTGTAAATGATACCCCGTCCGGCTAACGCCATTCCCCGCTCCATGTGCTGATTGCACTTCGGGCATTGATAATGAACCGCGCCCTGAATATCCTCCGCTTCGTCAATCACCCTGTTGTTGCGTTTGTATGTTTTGAAAAGAAAGAACAAAAGAAATGAAACACTGCTGATGCCTATCAGCAATGCAATGATGATCATGAGTATGCGTGATGAATTGTCGTCCATAAATTTTCCTTTTATAAATATTGTTCACGTAAAGCGTCTTTGCGAGGAGTTCCGTTAGAGTTGGAACGACGAAGTCCCAAAGGGCTGGCGCAAGGCGCTCACAATCCCGCGTTGTGTTTCTATCTCGGCGGAGAGATTGCTTCATCCCGTTCTGATACATGATGAACGGGATTCTCAATGACGGTTGGTTCAAAAGAACGGATGACAAAAATGATGGGGTAATGTACGACTCTGTTTTGAAAAATTCAACCCGGAGATTGCTTCATCGTCTCTAACGCGCGAATCATAATTTTCGCACACGCTTCCGTATCCGAAGCCGCATCGTGGTGCCTGAGCGGAATTCCGAAATGCCGGCACACGGCCGCAAGATTTGCCGGTTTCAATTTCCATAATTGCCGCGAGAGTTTCACGGTACATTTAAACGGGATATCCGGCGGTGTTATTCCTGCCGATTGACAACACGCATAAAGCACGCCTTTGTCGAAACTTGCATTATGAGCGACGAGAAAATCTACATCGTGCATCATTGCATGAATCTCTTCCCATAACTCTCCGAATGTTGGTTGATGCTTCACATCGTCCCATGTAATTCCATGAAGATAAGAGAAGTGAATATTTCTTCTCGGCGGGCGAATCAGGTGTGTCTCTTTCTTCACGATGATATTATTCTCCACGCGCACCAACCCGACAGCGCACGCGCTATCGCGCCCGTAGTCGGCAGTTTCAAAATCTATAGCAAGGAATTTCATTTATGGTTTTCTCTGCTGAATGTAATCATTTTTGAAGAAATCATTTGTCCCACAGGTTGTGGGTTTTTTAGGTCGGGCTGTCGTAAACCGTGCTTTTGAGACATCTACATTTTTTCGTTGGAGAGTCCGATTCGTACTCGGACGAAAATAGAAAACGGAATTGTTCTGCATTCGTTGTGTCCAATCGTCCTGATTGGTTGGGAGTCACTACATATTTTTTTGATAGCAACACTACAGTTTTTGTTTGATTGAAAAAAGGAATGATGTATATTCGCGGGAAATGAATTACAGTCAAAACAGAATGAATTTGAGTGGCTCTCGTTTCGGAAGGAAACTTCCGACACCGCATTTAATGCCATCGGAAAAGAAACAAGGATTCATCTTCTCATCGGCGCTTCGGCTCAGGGATAACACACTTCTTATTTCAATCCGGGAAATATTTTAGATGAAGTACTTGATTTCGTAGATTCCATTAAGTATATTATTTGTGATATAATTACTCAGGAATTTTTATGCGTTATAATCGCACATCAAAGAAAACATCAAAAAGAAAAAAAAAGAGAGAACAACTATTTATAGTTAGTAAAAGGGGGAATATTATCAAGCTTTCGGACGGGACACAAGTAAGAATTACAACCATACAAAGACCCGTACCACAGAGCGTTCGTACAGTTCAAAGACCCCTTGCAGTTCCGACAAAAAATCAACGAGCAATTATTCGTGCAGTAAATGTAATGGCCGCTATCAGTAAACAACGAAAATACTTGTTGGATAATCATCGATCGTATCAGGAGTTATTAATAGCTGTTTGATTAATTCATGGATAAGTATTCTCTCAATGTTTTTATTAATTGTCCGTTTGATTCAAAATATAGTAATATCTTTGAAGCAATCGTGTTTGCTGTTTTTGACTGCGGTTATATAGCACGATGTGCATGGGAATCCGATGATGGAAGTCAGGTTCGCATAGAAAAGTTGTATTCAATTATCAAGAACTGTCAGTTTGGAGTTCACGATATTTCAAGAACTGAGCTTGATACAAGGACAAGATTACCCCGATTCAATATGCCTTTAGAATTAGGGATTTTCCTTGGAGCGAAAGCATATGGCTCAAAAAAGCAAAAGCGAAAAATTTGTCTCATCCTCGATAAAGAACGGTATCGTTATCAAAAATTCATTTCAGACATTTCTGGTCAAGACATTCAATCGCACCAAAACAACCAACACGAAGCAATTAATCTTATCAGGAATTGGCTTCAAACTGAATCAAAGAATAGTAATTCTAATTTAATCCCATCCGGGAGTTTCATCTTTCGACGATTTTCAATTTTTAAGAGTCAATTACCAGAACTTTGTTCTCGTTCAAATCTTGACCATAGCAATTTGATTTTTGGGGATTATGTCTGGTTAGTTGCAACGTGGTTGCAAAAAAATGCATGGAGTGAATTTAAATAGTTAAAATGGTCCACAATTTTATTTCTTCCAACTCACGCCCACAAAATCAACCCTAACCGAAACGGACTATGTAAGTCGGGATGAAGAGGGAGAACGCGTACGGTGTGCCCCATTCTTCCGCTCGAATCCAATCTGATTGTGCCTTCGAATGTTGCAGGTTTTCCTTTGGATGCACTGACCGGTTTCATCGCAATCATTTTCGGCTCTTCGATTTCTCCTTTTGCATTGAGTTGTCCGTAATAGAGTTCAACGGAAATATCGGAAGCGTTCAACGCACCGAGTTCTATCGTCGCTTTCACGGCAAGCGTATCTCCGACTTTCATTCCATCGTCGCCGTCAACATGGACACCGGCAATTTTCAGTTCTTCCCAATGTTCCTGAATGTGTTCGAGCCACACGGCGAATGATTTCGCACGCTCGAAATTGTTCGCGCTCAGACTCGCTTCCCGTTTTGCGGCGTGGAGGTACATCTCTTCCGTGTATTGCCGCACCATCCGGTTGCTGTTGAATTCCGGTCCGATGGTTCGCATCGCGGTTTTCATCCGCGCAATCCATTGACGAGGTAAATCATCTTCGCCGCGCGAATAATACAACGGAACAATTTCTTTTTCCAGTAAATCATAGAGCAAATTCGATTCAACATCGTCCTGATATTTTTCTTCCGCGTATTCCTCTCCCTGCCCGATTGCCCAACCGTTGCCGCTGTTATACGCTTCATCCCACCAACCATCGAGGATGCTGACATTGAGCGCGCCGTTGAGCGTTGCTTTCATTCCGCTTGTGCCGCTCGCTTCCAGCGGACGGCGCGGCGTGTTCAGCCAAATATCAACTCCCTGCACAAGATACCGCGCTACCACCATATCATAATCTTCAATGAACACCATGCGCCGCCGCACTTCAGGATTCCGCTCGAAGTGAGCTATTTGTCGGATAATATCTTTGCCTTCATTATCCATCGGGTGCGCTTTCCCCGCAAAGATAATTTGTACCGGTCGTTCTTTGTTGGAAAGAATTTTGATGAGTCGTTCAGGATTTCTGAGAAGTAATGCAGCGCGTTTGTACGTTGCAAACCGTCGTGCAAAACCAATCGTGAGAGCGTCGGGATTCAGCACCTCACGCGCCTGTGCAATTTCTGATGCCGGTACTCCGCGCGCTGTTAATTGATTTCCCAATCGTTGACGCGCAAACGCGACGAGCCGTTCACGCCGTCGTTCATGCGTTCGCCAGAGTTCTTCATCGGGAATATGAAGAACGCGACTCCACATTCCGTGATGCCCCGGGTCTTCACGCCATGTCGGTCCCAAATATCTGTCGTACAAACCGGCAATGTCGCGGCTGATCCACGAAGGAGCGTGAACACCGTTGGTAATCGAAGAAATCGGAAGTTCGTTCACGGGAATTCCTTCCCACACTTTTTGCCAGAGTTTGCGCGAAACCTGTCCATGTAACTTGCTCACCCCGTTACTGAAATCTGACATTCGAAGCGCAAGAACCGTCATGCAGAAATGTTCCGTTTCGTCTTCGGGATTTTGTCTGCCGAGCGCGAGAAATTCATCAATCTCCAACCCAAGTTGTTCTGCCATGAACGAAAAATATTTTTTCATCAACTCGGGCGGGAAGTAATCGTTGCCGGCAGGCACGGGCGTGTGCGTTGTGAAGACCATGCTCGCCATCGTGGCTTCCGCCGCCTGTGCGAATGAAAGGTTCTGCGCCTTCATCAAATCAAGGCTTCGTTCGAGCGTGAGAAATGCGGAATGTCCTTCGTTGATATGATACACCGTCGGAGAATAGCCGAGCAAGTGTAACGCCCTGTACCCGCCGATGCCGAGAAGAATTTCCTGTTTGATGCGCATTTCCTTGTCGCCGCCGTAGAGTTGGTCGGTGATGTTTTGGTCGGCGGGATTATTCTGCGGGATGTTCGTGTCGAGCAGGTACAACGGATTGCGCCCGACCTGTACCTTCCAGATTTGCGCCGCGACCGAACGACCGGGAAGTTCGATGGAAATTGTTTTGGGTTTGCCGTTTTCGTTTCGTTCGAGATGAAGCGGCAACGTGTAGAAATCATTTTCAGGATACCGTTCCTGTTGCCAGCCGTCGGCGTTTAAATATTGTCGGAAATATCCTTGCTGATAGAGTAACCCGATACCGATAATCGGAAGTCCCAAATCGCTTGCCGATTTGAGATGGTCGCCTGCCAGCACTCCCAATCCTCCGGAATAATTTTGCAGGCATTCCGTCAAGCCGAACTCGGCAGAGAAATATGCAATTTGAAGTTTCTCCGCGTCGGGATGACTTTTCTTAAACCAACTCGAAGATGTTGTAAGATACGATTTCAGTTTGCCGCAGCATCGCTCCACCTGCGACATGAATGCGTCGTCGTGGGAAAGTATGTTCAGTCGTTGCTGACTCATTGTGCCGAGCATCATCACCGGGTTGTGGTTGGTGAGTTCCCACAGGTCCGGGTCCATGCGAAAGAATAATTCCATCAGGTCATGGTCCCACACCCAGAGAAGATTGTAGGCAATGAATTGTAAACATTGCAGTTCCTTCGGAAGCGAAGGCGCGACAGTATGTGTATGGATAGGTCGAATCATACCTATTCCTTTTTATATTATGAAGAAAATATCTCGTCAGCCTGAGCGCCCGCCTGCCATAGTGTAACGGCGGGCAGGAAGTCGAAGACTGAGAGTACGCTTCGACTTCGCTCAGCGTGACGGTCTTTTTTTTATTTGAATAAACTCAAATTGTTTTCTTACACCATCATCGGTTCGCGGAACTTTTCCAGTTCAACACCCGAAACTTTCTCAACATCCGCATGAAGACTGTTACCGTGTGAATCCATCGTGACGATGGCGGGGAAATCTTTCACGGTCATGTGCCACATCGCTTCTGGCACACCGAACTCCTGAAGGAAATCCACGCGTGTCACTTCAACGATGCACTTTGAGTAATATTGTGCCGCGCCGCCGATGGCATTCAAATAGACAGCGCCGAACTCTTTCAGTCCGGCAAGTGTCTTCGCTCCCATGCCGCCTTTGCCAATCACCGCACGCAAACCGAATTTCTTAATCACGTCTGCCTGATACGGTTCTTCGCGACTACTTGTCGTCGGTCCCGCCGCGTTGATGAACCACTTGTCGCCTTGCTTCAGCGCGACCGGTCCGCAATGATACAACGCCATGCCGCGCAAATCAACCGGTGCATCATGCGTTATTAAATGATGATGAATCATATCGCGTCCGGTGACAATCTTTCCGCTGAGCAACACAACATCTCCGACTTTCAAACTTCGTACTTGTGCTTCTGAAAGCGGCGTTGTCAACCGGATTTCTCTTCCGGTGAGAGGAAGTTCTTCAAGCGAAGCCATCTTCATGGTTGATGAATCGCCTTTGTATAGCCATTGTTTGATTGAGCCTGATTGCGCATCAAGCACAACGCCGAGACGACGAAACGCCCAGCAATCATACGCAACGGAAACAAAGAAACTTGCAGGCAGGCGATTGTATGCGCCGATTTTACAGCCAATCAATGTCGCTGCGCCGCCAAACCCCATCGCACCGACTCCGAGTTTGTTCGCATCTTCCATGATTCTGTTTTCCAGTTTTGCAAGTTCGGGATTTGGATTGATGTCGTCGAGTTCGCGGAAGAGTTGTGCTTTTGCAAGCGAGTACCCGGACGTTCTGTCGCCGCCAACGCCGACACCAATCGCCCCGACACTGCACCCGTGTCCCTGTGCCTGCCACACTGCGTGCATGATACACTTCCGAATTCCTTCGATGTCTCTGTCCGCACGTCCAAGATGTTCAAGTGTGCATGGAAGAGAATATTGGATATTTTTATTTTCGCATCCGCCCCCTTTAAGAAGCAGTTTCACTTCAATATCATGCTCTTCCCATTGCTCGAAGTGAACGACCGGAGTTCCTGCGCCGAGATTGTTGCCGCTGTTTTTTCCGGTGAGCGAATCCACCGAATTGGGACGAAGTTTTCCGTTCTTCGTCGCGTCGGCGATCGCTTCGAGAATTTGTTTCTTCATCGCAAGTTGGTTCGCGCCAATGGGAGTTTTGATTTCAAACGTCGGCATTCCCGTGTCCTGACAAATCGGCGCTTCGCTGTCGCACGCCATGTCGGTATTGATTGCCATGGTTTGCAATGCAAGAGAGGATTGTGTTCCGGGAATCTCGCGTTTCATTGCTTGGGTAAATGCCCGACGAACATCGAGCGGTAAATTAGTGGAGGTTTCTACGATAAGTTTGTAAATGCTGTCTTTGAATTGGTTCATTGTCTGGGTTCCAGTTGAAAAATACTATGCAAAGTTACCAATTCTTTGGGTGAGGAACAAAGAGATTCATTCAAAGATTGTATTGCCAATCAAGCCCATGTCTATAAAATTCTTAGTGTAACAAAAATACGTAAAGACAGTTACAGTATTTCCTCCAATGGTTTCGAGCAATGACATATTGCAACGATTTCGATGAGCGGTTCTTTTACTCGGTAAACTATTCGGTAGTTTTTGAAGATTTTTTCGCGGAGGAAATAATCGCTGTACTCAGGAACGATGCGTCCAGCAAACGGGAAGCTTAGTATTGCCCTGATGATTGAAAGCAATCGCCGTATGAACGATGAAGCATAATACTCAGAATCGGTCGCTATATATTTGTAGATATGTTCAAGATTTGAGATGGCGCGTGGCGACCACCTTATTTTGCTTGCCATGCAGAGAACCGCCGCTCAACTTCTTCGTGTTGAATTCCTTTCCCATCATCAAGTTCTTTCAATCCCGAATCTACTTGCATCTTGAAATATAATTCCCCCATGATATCGTCAACTGTTACATCATCGGGAAGTTTTTTAATCATTTCGATTACTTGTTCTTTTGTATCAAGCATACGTATATACCTTCATAGAAATTGATTTTTCATCATCGTCTGACGATGAGAAGTTACTAAGACTTTTGGAGAGAAGCAAAGCAATAATTGTAACCTTACGAAGGATTTTCTATCTCTTAGTTCCGTGAGATTATTCAGGTTCTAATCATATTTCTACAAAATCATTTGCAAACGTATCTTTCCGACAAGAATATTTGATTTGAACAAAAGGATATACGATATTCAACACGAACAATGAAAGAATGGTATGACAGAGCAACAACTCAAAACTGGGAACCCACTCCCTTCATTTTCCCACCTTCCCGCCACCGACGAAAAAAATTATTCATCAAACGATTTTACAAACGAAATTCTCGTTATCGTTTTCTCGTGCAATCATTGTCCGTATGTGCAGGCGTACGAAGAACGGATGATTGCATTTCAAAGTGAGTACGCTCCAAAAGGTGTTCAACTTGTCGCTATCAATTCAAACGATGAAATAAATTACCCGGACGATAATTTCGAGAGCATGGTAAAGCGGGCGAAGTTGAAAGGATTCAACTTCATCTATTTGCGGGATGAGAATCAAACGGTAGCGAAAGCATTTGGCGCAACACATACGCCACAGTTTTTTGTGTTTGATAAAGCACGGACACTCTGTTACTCCGGCAAGTTCGATGATAGTTGGAAAGATACTCAGGCGGTAAAAGAGAATTATCTTCGCGATGCAGTTGACGCATTGCTTGCAGGGAAGGAAGTGAACGTGCAGGAAACGTATTCCATCGGATGTACAATTAAATGGAGATAAGATGAGACGAATAATATTACTTTCGATGCTATTCTTCTTATTGATTTTTTCACATCAAACATTTTCCCAACGGGTCATTGTGTTGGTGATAGACGGCGCGAGATACTCCGAGTCGTTCGGAGCGGAAAGTACGTACATGCCGAAAATCTGGAAGAACATGAAACCGCTCGGAACGACATGGTCAAACTTCCGCAACGAAGCGTACACGCTGACGAACCCCGGACACGCTTCGATTCTTTCCGGCACATGGCAGACAATTGATAACAACGGAACACTTCGCCCGACGATGCCGACCGTGTTTGAATACTTCAGGAAACAAACCGGCGCGGATACTTCAGCAGTGTATGTCGCAGTCGGGAAACCGAAATTAAATGTTCTCACCTACAGCACACACGCAGACTACGGCATCAATTACAAAGCCTCGCAGTTTATCGGCTCAAGTGATGCAAGTGTTTACAGCGGCGTTCTTTCCATCATGAACACGAAGCGACCGAGATTGATGATAATAAATTTCCCAAGCGTAGATGTTGCGGGACATGCAGGAAACTGGAACAATTATCTCACCGCAATCAGCGTCGCCGATTCGTTGACGTATGAGTTGTGGAAGAAAATTCAAGCCGACTCTGTTTACAAAGACAGCACGACGTTGTTCATCACCAACGACCACGGACGACATGACAACTCGCACGGAGGATTTCAAAATCACGGAGACGCGTGCGAGGGATGTCGCCGCATCATGCTGCTTGCCATCGGAGAAAAATTTCCCGCCGGAAAAACCGTCACAACAACACGAACACAACGGGATATCGCGACAACAATCGGAGAGTTGCTTTCATTCGGAACTCCGCATTCCCTTGGCAGTAATCTGCTCGCCGATACAACTTCCGTTACAGGCGTTGATGAACATGAATTACACACACCAACTGAATTTTTCCTCGAACAAAATTATCCCAACCCGTTCAACCCGGTAACAGTTATAAGTTATCAGTTAAAAGGTAAAAATTTTGTTACGTTGAAGTTGTACGATGTGCTTGGGAAAGAAGTCGCTACATTGGTAAATGAAATTCAGAGCGGTGGGTATAAATCAATACGGTTTGATGGTTCATCGTTCTCAAGCGGCGTGTATTATTATCAATTGAATGTTGGAGATTTCAGCCAAACGAAAAAACTATTGTTATTGAGATAAAATCCAATGTTCGATGATGCAACCTTCTGACATTCGAAGTCGTATTCGGCTCAGTAATCAATGAAGGGTAGTTCCAAAAACTCTATAGCAAACTCACCATCATTTACTGGTCCATGGATGGATTTCTCGAAGTGTTGTGGCGCGGCGTCGGCACACTTCCCATTCTTCCAAACATCGGAATTCTCCTCGGCATCGCCGCACTCGTGAACGTGGTGAGCGTGATTCAATTCAAAAGGGGACACGTCTTTTAATCAATGCAAAAGTCAAAATGAAAAATTAAAAAAGTTTTTCCTTTAGTATTTTTTACTTTTTACTTGAATTCTTGGTACATTCATCCCACCTAAATAAGAATGACCATGAACTTTTCTCCACCACCTTATGTAACCGGACTCAAATGCCTCATCTGTGGTGCAACGTACCCGCACGGCAACGTCTTCACTTGCCTGAAGTGCGGTATCGAAGGCATCCTTGATGTCCAATACAATTACCACAACATTGACAATTCGCAATTCACAATTCGCAATTCACAATTCAACCACTGGAGATACAAAGAATTACTTCCAATCTCTCCCGACCTGAACGTTCCGCATCTTCACGTTGGTTGGACACCGGTGTATGATGCCAAACGTCTGGCAAAACTTCTCGGCATCAGAAAAGTGTTTCTGAAAGATGACGGACGAAATCCGAGCAATTCATTCAAAGACAGGGCAAGCTCGGTTGGCGTGATGAAAGCAATCGAATTCGGATTCAAGACGATTGCATGTGCATCAACAGGGAATGCGGCATCTTCGCTTGCGTGCATGTCTGCGGCGGTGGGATTGCAGAGTTTCATTTTTGTTCCTGCGCGTGCGCCGGAACCGAAAGTAACACAGTTGCTGATTTTCGGAGCGACGGTTATTAAGGTTCTCGGAACGTACGAACAAGCGTTCGATTTATGTCGCGAAGCGTGCGAGAAGTTCGGCTGGTACAATCGTAACAGCGGAACAAATCCGTATTTGGTGGAAGGAAAGAAAACTGCCGGGCTTGAAATCGCCGAACAGATGAAAGATGACGTCCCTGATTGGGTGTGTGTTTCTGTAGGCGATGGTTGCACCATTGGCGGCATCGGAAAAGGATTGCAGGAGATGAAACAACTCGGTTTCATCGAGCAAGTTCCGAAATTACTTGGCGTTCAGGCAGAAGGCGCGAAGCCGTTGCTTGAAGCATTTCAAACAGGAAAAGAATTGGTACCTTCCGACACAAACACGATTGCCGATTCGATTGCTGTCGGGACGCCGCGCAACTGGCGACGGGCAATTCATCACATCAAACAATCTCACGGAGAAATGATTGCCGTAACTGACGAGGAAATTCTTGAAGCAATGCGAGTAACGGCTCGACTTGGCGGCGTGTTTGGCGAACCGGCAGGCATTGCAAGCACGGCGGGATTGAAAAAAGCGCTTCAACAAAATATCATCAAGTCGCACGAGTCGGCGTTGGTGATGATAACCGGAAACGGGTTGAAGGATATTCAATCGGCGAAGCAGGCGGCGGGGAAGGCGTTAGAGGTTAAACCGACGATGGATTCATTGGTTGATATTCTCGAAAAATCTCTGTAACATTGACCATGCTTATTGAATCACAATCTCCGAAACCTGACAGAGTGCTTGTTGCAAAAGAACTTGCTGATGCTATCCATTCTTATTGCCGTGATGCAAAAATATTGTTATACGGTTCGACGGCAAACAGAACGAACTTGGAAGAGAGCGATGTGGATATGTTGGTCGAAGTTCCCGATTCCGAAAAAAAATCAACCCTTGAACAGGTAATACAAGACCTTGCCTGGAAGACCGGTATGGAAAATAATATCGTGTTCCAAGTATGGGTTTATGGTTCATCGGAGATTTGGAAAACACCAAGGCGCTCCTCACCGTTCATAACTTCTGTGTATCAATCCGGAATTTCGTTATGAATCAGGGCGATATTTCTG
The DNA here is from genome assembly GCA_016212665.1 of Ignavibacteriota bacterium. Taxonomy (NCBI): domain Bacteria; kingdom Pseudomonadati; phylum Ignavibacteriota; species Ignavibacteriota bacterium. The sequence continues at coordinate 43,080 of JACREZ010000040.1, read as the reverse complement.
CGTTGATGTCTCGTCGTTTGCAACAAGCGAACGATGCGGTAACACAAGCAGAGACATTGCTGGGAATCGGTCAATCGTTTGGCGCTGCGAACCGTGCTTACTACGCGATGTTCTATGCAACGCTTGCCATTCTCTTATCAAAGAATTTAGGAAGTTCGAAGCATACGGGTGTACTGGCATTGTTCGATAAAAATTTTGTCAGGACAAATGAAGTTGAGACAACATGGTCGAAGATGCTTCATCGTGCTTTCACATTGCGGAATCAGGGAGACTATGATGATTGGATGTCGGTGAGCGAGAACGATGCCCGTTTGATGTGTGACGATGCCAAGGAGTTTGTTTCGTGGGCGCATCAGTGGCTTCGTAAACGAAACTTTATTTAATCCTACCGAACAAGATTTATGATTTTAAAAAATTGTTCACTTGCCGTTCTATCCTCATCGAAGGTTATCAATGTTGATGTCAGAATCGAAAACGGCAAAATAACCGAACAAAAGAAACAAATCACTCCACGACGTGGTGAAGAAATTATTGACCTTACCGGAAAAATAGTCATGCCGGGTTTTGTCAATGCGCATACGCATTTGTACTCGAGTCTTGCGAGGGGAATGTCTGCGCCGAAAATTCCTCCGAAAAATTTTCTGGAAATTTTGCTGAAGATTTGGTGGAAACTTGACCGTGCGCTTGATGAAGAATCCATCTATTATAGTGCGTTCGTTGGCGCAATCGAAGCGGCTCTCTGCGGAACCACGACGTTGATTGACCATCACGCGTCACCAAAAGCAATTGACGGTTCGCTCGATATTATCAAACAAGCGATGAACGAAGTTGGTTTGCGCGGCGTCCTTTGCTACGAAGTAACCGACCGTGGCGGAATGAACGAACGGAACAAGGGATTGTTGGAAAACGAGCGTTTCATTCAGGCAAACAAAACCAATCAACAGTTTCGCGGAATGGTTGGCGCACATGCTTCGTTCACTCTTGGAAATGAGTCGCTCCGGTTGCTTGGAGAAATGGCTGAGCGAAATCAAACCGGTGTTCACATTCACGCCGCAGAAGATAAATGCGATATTGTTGATGCGGAAGAAAACTATCGCCAATCAGTTGCTGAACGATTGAAGCAATGGAACATTTTGAAAAAAGAATCAATCCTTGCTCACTGTATTCATCATTCGCATAAAGATTTTCAGACAATTCATCAACACAACTGTTGGTTGGTGCATAATCCCCGCTCGAACATGAACAACGCGGTTGGGTATGCGCCGGTTCATCTCTTCGGCGAGCGAGTAGCGCTTGGGACGGATGGCTTTCCGGGAGATATGTTTGAGGAAGCGAGAACAGCTTTCTTCAAAAGCAAAGATATGAGATATGAGTCTTGGGATATGAACAGGAAAACTCACTCACCATTCACGACTCACCAATCACCCGACTTCAGTAAGTTAGCAACTGGCGGGCAAACTTTGATTTCCGAAATTTTTCAGCAAAAATTCGGAACATTGAATGCTGGAAGTGTTGCTGATTTGCTCGTGCTTGATTATCAATCACCGACACCGGTAACAAAAGAAAATCTTGCCGGACATTTTTTGTTTGGCATGCGTTCAGCGAATGTTGAATCGGTGATGGTCGGTGGGAAATGGATTGTGTGGAACCGGCAGTTTCCCGGAATTGAAGTTGAGAGCATCATGAACAAGGCAAGGAAATCAGCCAAGAAGTTGTGGGAGAGGTTGAGAAAACTTTGAGTTCAATAAAAAACCCCGTCGTACAACAAACGGGGTTTTAAGGTAAAAAAGCAGTAGCGATTATTTCAATACAGTAACCTTTGCTGCCTGCAGTCCTTTCGGTCCTTCTTCGACTTCAAATTCCACTTTGTCACCTTCGTTGAGGTTTTTGAATCCCTCACCGACGAGCGATTTGAAATGAACAAACACATCGCTACCGGATTGACGTGCGATAAAGCCAAAGCCTTTGGTCCGATTGAACCACTTGACTGTTCCTTGTTCCATAGGAACCGTCCTTTCGTAATTGATGATACATTGTGTACGCCTTGCTTGTTGCTCTTGATCCGGGAAATTATTTCCGGTGATTGACCGGCTGAACTTTCCTTCTCACTGCGACACGCACCAATTACGTTACGGGATACAGCGTGAATCAAAACAGAGTAAACAACGGTGTACTGTTATTTGCACATGAAACATAAGGAGTTTTCGGTTGAATAGCAATAGGTTTCACTAATTTTTTTGATATTTGAATCTCCCCCGCAGAAATTGTATTTTCATGCCACACTATGAAACTCGCAATCGTCCAAACAAACCCCGTTTTTGGTCAAATTCAAAAAAATGTAGATGACTCGTTGTCTCTGATGAAGTCGGTCGAAGCAAATCTCTTCGTTCTTCCCGAATTGTTTAATACGGGATATAATTTTCAAACCCAAAACGAAATTGAAGAATGTTCGGAAGATGACTCCGGGTTGACGATGCAACGCGTTGCTGAATTTGCATCGAAGAATTCCTGTTACGTTGTGTATGGATATGCTGAAAAAGTAGTCAGTAGCAAGTCCTCGGTAATTAGTATTGAAAACAATCAACCGTTAACTGTCAACCGAGAACCAAAATATTTTAACTCTTCCGCTCTCGTCGGTCCGGATGGATTGATAGGCAAGTACAGAAAAGTTCACCTTTATTACCGGGAGAAACTTTTCTTTTCTCCGGGAAATCTCGGATTTCCTGTGTTTGATTTACCGTTCGGAACAATCGGGATGATGATTTGCTTCGATTGGTTCTACCCTGAAAGCGCACGCACACTTGCGTTAGAAGGCGCGCAGTTAATCGCCCATCCGGCGAATCTCGTTCTTCCGTATTGTCCCGATGCGATGATAACACGTTGTTTGGAAAATAAAATTTTCGCAGCAACGGCAAATCGTATTGGTGTTGAAAATCGCAACGATATAAATATGACCTACATCGGAACAAGTCAGATTGTGTCGAACAGAGGCAAAATTCTTGCCCGATGCAGCGATGACAAACCCGAAATTATCGTCGTCGAAGTTGATTTGTTGCAAGCAAAGAACAAGCGGCTGAACGAATTCAACGACCTGCTTGCCGACCGAAGACCGGAACAATATTCATTGTGAAACCGCGCTTCAACATTCTTCTCACCAACTCGTCCGATATGTACGGAGGCGGAGAGTTTTACGTTCTCGAACTTGCGTGCGAACTAAAAAAACGAGGACACAACATCATTGTTACATGCAAACCGGATAATTTGCTATGTAAGAAATGTAATGATGCCGGTGTAGTCACGTTGCCGCTTGATTTCCCGCCGCAGGGAAAACTCGTTTCATTTGTGATGAATCTAAAGCACATTATTCAGCAACACAACATTCAGATTGTTCACACAAATACGAATTACGATAGAACAGCCGGAGCGTTTGCCGCATGGCTTTGCGGAGTGAAGCATGTAACGAACGTTCACAGTTTTCATTCGCTTCAGCATAATCTCACGCACTGGATACGGAACAAATGGGCAACCGACCATTTTCTTGTTGATGGTATTTGTGTGAAAGAGTTACTCGTTCGGGGAGATAAAATTTCAACGGATAAAATTTCGGTTGTGTATCTTGGCGTTGACCCGGAATCTATGTCTCGGAATGATGAGCAACGGCGTAGAGTGCGAGCGGAGTTTGGTCTAAATGATGAGCATATTGTTGTAGGAAATGTCGGGCGGCTTGTACCTATGAAAGGACAGGAATATCTTATCAAGGCATTTGCGGAAATTGCATTGCTCCATCCCCGTGCGCGCCTCCTTATCATCGGCGATGGGGAACTTCACGAAAAACTAAAAGCGATAAACCCAACACTACAAACAGAAAATAAAATTTTCTTTGCCGGTTTCCGCGACGACCTTCCTGCGTGCTACTCCGCGTTTGATGTGTATGCACATACAAGCATCGAAGGATGTGGCGAAACATTTCCATTCGCCGTGCTTCAGGCGCTTGCCCAGGAACTTCCTGTCGTCGTAACTCGAGTCGGTGATGTTGCCGCGATGGTAGAGGAAGGAGTGAACGGATTTGTACTTAACGAGAAAGATGTGAAATCAATTACCGAGAAGTTACGTGTTCTTATTGTAAACAAGGATGTTCGCGAAATAATGGCAAAGCAGAGCCGGAAAATATTATTGCAGAAATTCACCATCAACATTATGGTTGATAGTATTGAAGCAGTATATGCTCAAATCGTACCCACGCCCGGGAAAACGGAGTAGCAAATATCTTATTGGATACTTACCCCGAATCTCTGAATCTGACACGCCAAGGAAACGACGAAAAAGAATTCGGATGCAGATTTATTTTTTCTTTGATTTCAATTTTTCTCGCGCCGCTTTATATCCCGGTTTAATTACATCATAAATAATCCCGATACGTTTTTTATAGGGAAGGAACGCACTCTTCATTGCGTTGATGGATAGTTTTTCCAATTCATCCAACTTCAAGCCGAACACATCCTGGGCGAGTTTAAATTCCTTCGAGAGCGTGGTATTGCTCATTAGCCGGTCATCGGTGTTCAACGTAACGCGGAATTTGTAGCGGTAGTAAATTCCGAACGGATGTTCTTCAAGACTTCGCACCGCGCCGGTATCAACATTGCTTGTCAGGCACATTTCGAGCGGAATACGTTTATCTAACACGTACTGAGCAAGATAGCCCATATTCACTATTTCCGTCGGGTCATCGTCAGCAAGTTTGATGTCATCAATGAGACGCGTTGCATGTCCGATGCGATGTGCGCCGCACCATTGAATCGCCTGCCAGATTGATTCTTTCCCGAATCCTTCCCCGGCGTGAATGGTGATATTAAAATTTTCCCGTTGGATTAAATGGAATGCATCAACATGTTTCTTTGGAGGATAACCGCCTTCTTCGCCGGCAAGGTCAAACCCGACAACGCCACGTTCACGGAAATCAACTGCAAGTTCCGCCATCTCCAGTGAAAGTTGCATGTTCCGCATTGCGCAGATAATCAACCCATACTCAACACCAAAATCTTTCTTCCCTCGTTCAAGTCCTCGTAGCACTGCTGATACAACTTCATCCCAATGAAGTTTTTTCTTTGTATGAAACACCGGCGCAAACCGCGTTTCCACATACACAACTCCATCCTTCTTCATATCTTCCATCATTTCATATGAGACCCGTTCGAGAGCGTCTTCCGTTTGCATCACTCCGCATGTGTGGTCGAAGCCTTCTAAGTACAGAGGCAAACTCCCGCGTTGTGCGCCCTGATGAAACCATTCGGCAAGTTCGCCTGCATCGGAAGTAGGGAGTTTTTTGTATTTAACATCCTTTGCTAATTCGATAACTGTTTGCGGACGTAAGCCGCCGTCGAGGTGGTCGTGGAGTAAAACTTTCGGTAACGTGCGGATGAATTTTTCAGTCAGTTTCATAGGATAGTAGTATGTAGTTGAGATTGAATCGTTGTGTTTTGTAAGTACAGAGTAAGGAGAGAAGAATCCGGGTGAATGAAATCGCGCAAACATGACATTCCGTTCCTGAAATGGAAGTTGCCATGAATATTGATTGATTTCATAAGTACACTCAAATTTAGTGGCAGTCAATGTATTAAAAACAATATTCAAAAGCAACGGCACAAAATTTCCCCATCCATTTATGATTTTGCAATAACGTAGCCGCCGCGTATATTGCAACGTATGAATAACTGTTCAATCGTTCTTATGTTACTGATATGAAAAAATCAAATGAACTCTGCGAAGTAAAATATGTCCACAAGGACAGGGTCAACTCTGCCCGGAAGTCGCTCCATGATGAAGAAACCCTATTTGAATTATCGGAATTGTTTAAGATTCTCGGCGACCCGACCCGATTGAAAATCGTGCTTGCACTTTCCAAAGAAGAACTGTGTGTCTGCGACATTGCGGCGTTGCTTTCTATGACTGATTCGGCAATTTCTCACCAACTCCGGCTCCTGAAAAATTTCCGCCTCGTCCGGTTCACCCGCAAAGGAAAAATGACATATTACACGCTCGACGACGAACACATCGAAGACCTTCTTCGGTTTGCCATCAGGCACGTTTCGGAAGATTGATATGAAATCACATACAACAACCTTCGTCGTCAACGATCTTTGCTGTTCGACGGAAGAACTCCTCATCAGGAAAAAACTAAAAACCGTCGCGGGCACGGAAGTGCGAGGGATAAATCTTGCCGAGAAAACCGTCAGTGTTCATCATACCTGTCTGACCAACAACATTCTTAACGCATTCAACGAAGTTGGATTCAAAGTCGAACTTTTAAACGACGTCATCGAAGAACAATCTTTTTGGAAACTGCATGGCGTAATGGTAATGATGATTTCCTCATCAGTATTGTTGTTGACAGGTTTCCTTTTTTCTTTTGTGATTCAATTTGAATTCGTTGCGACGGTTGTATTCATTCTTTCCATTTTCCTCAGCGGATGGAACGTCCTTCGGAAAGGAGTGAGGGCGGCGAAAAACTTCTCCCTTGATATGAATTTTCTCATGACGATTGCAACCATCGGCGCAATCATTATCAACAAATTGGAAGAAGCCGCAGTGGTGATGTTTTTGTTCGCACTTGCAGAACTTCTTGAACAACTGAGTTTGAAACGTTCACGCGGAGCGCTTCGCTCGCTGATGTCATTGACTCCGGAAACTGCAATTGTGCTACGAGACGGAAAAGAAGTTGTTGCCAATGTAAGAGACATTCATGTTGAAGAACGAATCCTCATCCGCCCGGGAGAAAGAATTCCGTTGGATGGTATTGTGGTTTCCGGCGCGTCATCGGTCAATCAGGCACAAATCACCGGCGAATCAAAGCCATCGGCAAAAAACATTGGAGATGAAGTTTTTGCAGGAAGCCTCAATGAACGTGGAACGCTTGAACTGGAAGTGAGAAAACCATACTCCGACACAATGCTTGCGCGTGTCATTCGCTTAGTTGAGAATGCACAATCATCCCGCGCTCCCATGCAAAACACCGTCGAACAATTTGCCCGGTATTATTCTCCGGCAATTTTTCTACTCGCTTGCTGTATTGCTCTCATTCCGCCTCTTGTGTTCCGACAACCGTTCGATGAGTGGGTGTATCGGGCTTTAGTGTTATTAGTCATTGCTTGTCCCTGCGCGCTTGTTCTTTCAACTCCCGTGACCATTATGAGCGGATTGACGAACGCGCTTCGTCACGGAGTTCTCATCAAAGGAGGAAAATTTTTGGAATTACTCGGCAGAATACGAGCAATAGCATTTGATAAAACCGGAACATTGACAAAAGGAACTCCGGTTGTCACAGACATCATTTCATTCAATTCCTTATCGGCAGAGGAAATACTGAAAATTACAGCCTCAGTAGAATCGAAATCTGAACATCATTTTGCAAACGCGGTCATTCAAAAAGCGAACGAACACAACACTTCCCGATTCGACATGTTCGTTCATTCGTTCGAGTCCCTTCCGGGAAAAGGAGTTCGCGCTATCGTTGATGGACAATTGTATGTTGTTGGAAATCATTCCTTGATTGAAGAGATGAACATTTGCAATCAACAAACAGAATACCGGTTGGAAGAACTTGAACGTGAAGGAAAATCAACGGTAATTCTTGCCACTGAGCAGGAGCCCCTGGGAGTAATCGCCATTGCGGATGAAATGCGAACCGATGCGCCGCACATTATCAAGAGACTTCATGATGATGGAATGAGTAAAATAATTTTGTTAACGGGTGACACAGAAGCAATTGCGCGACCATTCGCCGCGCGAGTAGGCATTGATGAAGTATGGTATCAAATCTTACCGGAGGAGAAATTACTCCATATCAACAGGTTAAAAGAGAAATACAACACCGTTGCGATGGTTGGCGACGGCGTGAACGACGCCCCCGCGCTTGCTTCGGCAACTGTCGGGATTGCAATGGGAAAGACCGGAACCGATGTTTCGCTTGAAGCGTCTGATGTTGTGTTGATGTCGGACGAGTTATTAAAACTTCCCCACATCATTTCATTAAGCAAAAAAACTCTTTCTATCATCAAACAAAATATTGCCATAGCGCTACTCACAAAACTTGTGTTTCTTGTGTTAGGAATGTTCGGCGTTGCAACACTCTGGATGGCAATCATCGCAGATGATGGTGCGACGTTAGTTGTAATATTGAACGGGCTGAGAGTTCTTCGGTTCAAACCCAAGAACGAATGACGATTGTCTCCCATTGACAGAGTTAGTGTGAGTTTTTCGTTTTCTTCACTGCTTCTTTCAATGCCTGATGAATTTCATGCATGTCAACTCTTCCCTTCCTGAGATACATTACCTCATGAACTTTTAGGTCGGTGATTTCCTTGACAGAAAGGTCCCGTCCCGTAATCACAATAATCGGTATGCGTTTATGTTTCGCATGTTTCTTGAGTTCATGAATAAAATCAAGCCCGTTCATCCGGTTGAGAGCGAGATCCATACAGATGACGGTCGGGTGCGTCTTTTCGACCCACTCCATAAGATTTTCTTCGAGCGGAAATATGACAGGTTTGAACCCTTCATCTTCTATTACGTACTTGAGCAGTTCGGCGAATCCCGGACTATCTTCAACAATTAATATTGTCGGTTGATTCATAAATTTTCTGTTAGATGTTTCATTGGACGAGAAAGTAAGACGTCTGCTTTACACCTTACGCTTCAGCAGTTGCCCCGTTCGCCGTAAAGGTAGAGAGAATTTTTCAAATAGTCAATCCTTTTAAGAAAAATTTTCGTATTTATTTCTCCACAAACTTGGGTAGAATTCAAGACGAAAAACGGGGGAGATGTTAATTTTGTCTCCAAATCAAGAAAAATGAATGGCACGGCTATTGTACAAAGTCAAACCGGATAAAAAAATTGTAGAAAGATACTTCAATGAAACGGTTAATACTCTTTACGACATTAATAACCCTGCTACTCGGAATCTCCGGTGCAAATGCTCACTCCAAGTTTGGCGGCGGTTTTTCCGTGTTTTATTCTTCGCTCTCGCAATACGGTGAGTGGGTTGATTGTTCATATGGAAATGTCTGGCGCCCGGTGCACGTTCAACACGGGTGGAGACCCTACTTGCATGGCAGATGGGTGTGGACAGATTACGGCTGGTACTGGCTTTCAAGCGAACCATTTGGTTGGGCAACGTTTCACTATGGTCGCTGGCAATACGATGATTACTATGGATGGATTTGGATTCCTGATGATGTGTGGGGACCAGCGTGGGTCGAGTGGCGTTACAGCGACGATTATATCGGTTGGGCGCCGTTACCTCCAATTGCCCGCTTCAGTTTTTCCTTCGGGTTCTCGTTTGATGCCGGTTGGAATGCGCCCATACATTACTGGAACTTTGTTCCATGCAGAAGTTTTACTTCCGTAACGATTAACAATTATATTCAGCCGGTTGAACGAACGCGAAGATTTTTCGGAAGTACACGAAGTGTACGAACTATTGAAGCAGACGGCGACCGTGTGATGAATCGGGGAGTTGATGTTGGATTTGTTGAACGGCGAACACGTTCACGCATCGAACGAACAGAAGTTGTCGGGCGTGACCGCGGCGAGGGCGAACAATTCATACGAAGTGAAGGACGACAACGGCTTGAAGTGTATCGTCCCCGTGTCGAAGGTGCATTGCGGGAAACAGAAATGCGGCAACAACGCGAACGAAGTTCAAACGTTCAACGCGAGTATCAGCGACGCGAACCTGTTACCGGTGAACGATACGAAGGCAGAGATTCGAAAACACGAACCGAGGGAACAGAGGAATCCGTTCGCCGTGAATATGTTCCGAACAGAAGATATGAAGTGCAACGCGACAGACAGGTTCAGCGCGAAACGTACGAGCAAAAAGAACGGTTGCGCGACAACCGGCAAACAGATGTCAATCGTTCATATCAAAGACAGGAGCGGCGGGAAATCCAGCGACGTGAAAGTCAAACAGAACGGAGAACTGAAACACAACGGACCGAACGAAGATTTGAAACCGGTGGTCGCACTAATCCGCCGCAACGAATCGAACGCGCCCCCCAACCGAAAAGAGAAGCGCCGCAACGCGAATCACACTCCGGCGGAAGACGAAGACCATAAATGTAGATAGACCAGACACATATACCCTCCGAACAAGGCGGCTGAGTCACTCCTCAGTCGCCTTTCTTATTCACAAACCTAAATAATAGCTTGCTTTGAGCAAGAGTACATTTGAGGAAGGTATGCGAAATGCATCGTAAAAATCATTTTTGAATGTCTGAAGATAATCCGACGATTCGTCTTCCCTCGCTTGAGACCAAACAAAAAATAACGTACTTCCGGGTAAATATTCCCAACGAAGCACAACATTGGAATGCCATGACTGCGCAACGAAATCCTGATTGACAGCAATGAGTGTGGGAACAAAATCAGAGGTGCCGACAAGTTCACGAAAATTTTCATGGTATCCTTTTGCGCTGAAATATTGTCCATAGAGTTGTAATGTCAAATCGCGTGTGAAGGTGATAGTGCTTCTGAGCGTCAGATTCATTTCATCAATGTTCCGGTCTCCGAAAATACTTATGCCTGTCCCGGGTAGATTTGTTAACCATGCTTCGAATCCACGGGTACGACTTGCCTCGGATTCAAATTCAAATTCCATCCACGAAACAGGTTTGAGCAACAACCGGAGTTCAGTTTCTGCTCGTGTTGCAGATTTGCTGTTGGAACTTGCTTTTTGTTCAAAGGCAACGATAACATCGTTTCGATGGTCTGTTGAAATGTCGAAGGATGCATTGTACGTTATTGGTTTACGATACAAACCGTTTCCGCGAGTTTCCCTATCGTCATACAACCCCGCTTCAATGCCGCCGCTTAATTCTACATTCCAGTAATTTGTAAAAAGAAATTCCGTGCCGAGGTTTGCTTCTCTGAACAAATTCACTTCATCAAAATTTCTTCGCTCATGCAAAAACAATCCGACGTTGTAGTTTCGAATTACTTTCGCCGGTTTTTCTTCTTTGTAGGTCAGCGTTGCAACACTTCCCCAATCATTTGGGCGACGGAAAAATCCGATGTCGTTGATGTTGAATTTCTTGCTTGTGAAATCAAGGTCAACCGACCAGAGCCAATGCTCTCCACCGATTTTCGCGTATGTGACTCGTCCAGCGGAGCCGGTGATGCGGTCGAGCTCTCTGTTTGTGGTGTGAGTAAGAGAGAGAAACCCATCGAGTTGATATGTGCTGTTGTCGAATTTCAAGTTCCAGTCTAATCCGCCTGTGAACGCGGGGTAACGTTGTTCTTTTTCAACCGAAGTGAGAATGAATCCAACATTGGAATTTTCAAGAACATCCTGTTTCATTCTCAATATTCCGTAATGGGCGAACGGTTCGACAATTTGTTCGGTTGTATGTCCGGAAGTATCAATGAGCGTTGCGGATTCTTCCTGAGTAAGAGCTTGCATGATTCCTACCGACAAACCGGAGTTTGTTTTCCCTGTAATTTTTGCCGCTCCTAAGATTGTTACGTTTGATGGAATGTTGTCAATTGTTTGAATATCGGAAAGGTTGACTTCATCTGGAGAAATTGCACGCCCGACGCGACGTGAATAAAACATGCCGGGACCAAAATCTCCGCCGAACGTTGAGAAGCGAATAATTTGTGTTCCTTCAATAAAGAAGGGGCGCTTCTCAGGATAGAACGTTTCAAATGTTGAGAGATTCAAAACTGCCGGGTCGGCTTCAACCTGTCCGAAGTCGGGATTGATAGTGAGGTCGAGCGTGAAGTTGGAAGTGATTCCATACCGTAAATCCAATCCGGCATCACCGATAAATTTATTATTCGTTTTTCTTATTGATGATGCTGGCTGAGATGAATGTCTGGCGACGACGAATGGTAGCAATTCGATGTATCGCGGAACGGGTAAGTCAGATAATCCTTTGAGATGACCGAAGCGGGAAACAAATCCGCTCTGGCTCTTCGGATGAAATGCCCACCATGTTGATTCCTGTTTTCTGCTGATGTACCGAAGAAAATTTATTCCCCAATCCTGTTCAGATGTATCACCTTCTTCTGTTCTATATCGAAGAACATGAAACGGAATCTTTACTTCAGCAGACCAACCGTTCGGAAGAATTTTTGTTTCGAGGTCCCACACAACATCCCACGACGCATCTTCTCGATTGGCATCATCATACTGAAGAATATCAATCTTCACTCCGGCAGGATTGAAGGTAAACTCGAACGATGTTTGGTGGTCATGGTACGAATCAATCCGGATAGAACCGCGGTCATATTCTATTTCATTATCGCGGCGAGTAAGCCGTGACACGATTTTGTCCGGCTCAGAATCAAAAAACATACATGCGAAATAGAGAGCGTTCTCATCATAGAGAACACGAATTTCTGTTTGCTCGGTTGCCGGTTGTCCTTCGGAGGGGTCGCGCTGGGTAAAATCGGTCACGGGTTCGGTGAGTTTCCAAACTTCGTCAGAGAGAACTCCATCAATATTCGGAGCGGAAGGTGTTCGTACCGCACGAATGGATTTCGGGTTATCGCCTGTATAACAGGTGCCGACAACAAGAATGAAGAGAAGTAGGAGAAAAAGTGAGTTTCGCATAGTCATTTCCTGATTTTAAGGTGTGGAAAATAAGGAAAACTCCACTAAGACACAATCGAAACCCGATAATTTTCACAAAGAAAAAGAAGAACCGACAAAAAGAAATTTCTCTACAATTTTTCCTTGATTTTCAACACGCACTGCCTTATATTGTGGCACTTGTTTTCGTCCAATGAAGTAATCAATAAAAGAACTATCGAGGTCATTCATGGCTTTTACTACGCAACCGTTTCCGCCAATAACTCCTGAAGTAGCGGAGACGATTAAAATTCTCCGTAACGTTCCCATTTTCGGAGATATTGACCAATCCGAACTTGCACGAATTGTACATGTCGGCGTTCGGAAAAAATATAAAAAGGGAAGTATTATTCTTCTCGAAGAAGAAGCCGGCGCCGCGCTATTCATTATCGCCTCCGGCAAGATAAAAATTGTCCGCACCGATGATGAAGGACGGGAAGTGATTCTCTCCATTCTCGGTGAAAACGATTTCTTTGGAGAAATGGCAATCCTCGATGGATTGGCACGTTCTGCCACAGCGGTTGCTACGACGAAAACAGATTTGTTTATGATTCACCGACAGGATTTTCTCAAGTTGTTGCACGAATATCCCGCGGTCGCGATTTCATTACTCAGGGAACTCACCTCCCGACTCAGAAAAGCAGATGCACAGATTAAGAACTTATCGTTGAAAGATGCAAACGGCAGAGTTGCAAATGTCATCATCCAGATTGCGGATGATATCGGAAAGATTCGGAAAGGGCGCGTCGAGATTGATGAGTTGCCGTTGCAACAAGACCTTGCCAACATGGCAGGAACTTCGCGTGAAACAATTTCGCGCATGTTGCATCAGTTTATTAAAAAAGGTCACGTGGAACTTCAAGGAAACAAACTTATCATTAATGACTATGAAAAATTCAAAAGTCTATACCTGTAGTGCTGTTGTGATAGCATTGAGTTACAACGGTAAGAACGCGGGGAGGAATGTATGCATCCAATTGCCGACTTACACACACACACGACTTGTTCAGACGGCGCACTGACCCCCGAACAACTCGTCGCGAAAGCGCAAGAATCGGGCATCAGTATTCTCAGCATCACTGACCACGATACAATCGAAGGAGTTGAACGCGCGCAAACACGCGGAAAGGAATTAGGCGTTTCCGTTCTTACGGGAATCGAAATGAGCGTCTCGTGGAATCATCAGGAAATTCACCTGCTCGCTTATTGTTTCGACCAACACAACGCTGAACTTTGTTCTTGCCTGGAATTGTTCCGCGTTCAGCGAATCCAACGAGCAGAGAAGATGGTGAAAAAACTCAACACCATGAATCTTCCCGTTACACTCAATGATGTTATGGAGAAAGCGGCAAACGGTGTCGTGTGCCGTCCTCATATCGCCGAAGCGCTGGTTGAAAAAAAACTCGTCGGTTCGTACAGTGAAGTGTTTAATAAGTACATTTACGACAACGGACCTGCATACGAAAAGAAACAGGAGTTTCCGTTGGAGAAAGCAGTCGAAGTAATTTCCAGAGCCGGAGGATTAATGTTCCTGGCGCATCCGGGCAAAAACTTCACAGAAAAAGAACTGGCTAATCTCTTCAAGACAGGAATTGACGGAATTGAAGTTGTGCATCCGAGCCACAATCAGGAAACACAGCATTATTATCGGGGAATTGCAAACGAATATTTCTTGTTAGAAAGCGGCGGTTCGGATTTTCACGGCGGATTACGCGGCGACGAGAAGAATTTCGGTCAGGTCGGAATTTCTCCGCACGCTGTCGAGCGAATGAGACAGCAACTACACAGAAACAAACTTATGTAAGTGAACGAAAGAAACACAATGGCAAATATAATTGAAGGAAATCTCTCGGCGACACCGTTCCGCTTCGGAATTGTTGTCAGCCGGTTTAATGAATTTATTACCGGGCGATTGCTCGATGGCGCGCTCGATTGCCTGACGCGTCACGGAGCGAAAGAAAATGCCGTTGACGTTGTTCGATGCCCCGGCGCATTTGAAATCCCGCAACTTGCGCTTCAACTTGTGCAGAGTGATAAGTATGACGCCGTCATTTGTCTCGGCTGTGTCATACGCGGAGAAACTCCGCACTTTGAATACATTGCGAATGCTGTCAGCGCCGGTATCAACCGCATCGCTCTCACATCGCAAACACCGGTCGTGTTCGGAGTTCTGACAACCGACTCGCTCGAACAGGCAATCGAACGGGCAGGCGCAAAGAGCGGAAACAAAGGTTGGGAATCAGCACTCGCCGCTATTGAACTTGCCGACGTTTTCAAAAAATTATCCAAGAAAAAATAATGAACCTTGTTACGCACGATAGATACTAATTAAACATTCTTTCCGGTTTGCTCTGGTGAACTGAACTGTTCGACGTTTGGAATCCGGGAAAATGATTGTTCCATTGAAAATAATTTCTGTTAGCGTAATATGAAATATAACTTCTTGCTCGCGTATCTGCGTCCTTTCAGCGCAGTTCTGTTCATCCTATTTTTTGTTGAATGTTCATACGGCGGAAACATCGGCAAATGGAAAAACTACACATCAAAAAAAGAAGTGCGGGATGTTGTAGTAGTTGATAATGTCGTTTGGGCGGCAACAAGCGGCGGGCTTTTCTCCTACAATCTTACCGATAAAAATTTTGAGCAGTTTACAACCTCCGAAGGTTTGCGCACAATTGATTTGACCGCAATAACTGCGGATGAAAACGGAAATATCTGGATTGGCGCCTCGAACGGATTTGTTCAATCCTTTAACCCGCGCCACCGTGAATGGAATTATGTTGCCGGAATTGCTTCGATGACGGATGAACCGACAAAGCGAATCAATTCATTCTATGTTTCAGGTGATTCGTTGTTCATACTTTCCGATATTGGCGTAAGTGTGTTTTTCGTTTCACGAAATGAATTTGGTGATTCCTACCGTCGATTCGGAACTTCACCACAACTCACAGGCAAAGTCACCTCGTTTGAAATTTTCAATAACAGGTTTTGGGTAGGGACGTCAAGCGGAATTGCTTCGACGCCGATGACAAATCCGAATCCTTCCGAGCCAAGTTCATGGCAGGTGATGAACAACGGTTTACCTTCAATCGCCATTCGGGATATTACTTGTTCCAATGATACACTTTTTGCTGCAACATCTCTTGGTATTGTTTATTTTAACGGAGTTTCTTGGAATACTCTTTCAGAAACATCCGGCAAAGATATTACTGCTCTTTCGACCAACTCAGACTTAGGATTAATCGGAACTCCTTCTATTTTCTTTCTAACCGACAATGAATATTGGATTTATACCAGTGGAGACTTCAGAATATTGGCGTCCGACTTCCCTTCAAAACTAACATCAATTGGGAAAATGGATGTCCTTGGTTCAACTAATAACGGTTTGTTTATTAACACTTCGGTATTACTGAGACCTCTTGGAATAGATTGGCAAAAGATCATTCCTCCCGGTCCACCTGTCAATAAATTTTTCGGAATGGCTGTTGATGACAAAAGCGTTTTTTGGTCGGGTACGGGACAGGCAAGCGGCGAAGGATTCATTAGTTTTAATGGCGATACATGGCGAACATTCACTCCGCAAACATTGCCGTCGCTCAACGGCGCACGCTACGCCTATCAGATTGATATCGGAAGCGATAACTCGAAATGGGTGAGCATGTTCGGCGAAGGAGTTGTCCATCTCGATGCAAACAATTCCGTCCAACATATTTTCAATTCAACAAACGGGCTTTTTTACACGGAGAACGCACATAACAATCGGACGTTTGTTGTCGTTACCGGAGTTGTTGTTGATAGAAGCGGAGACGCTTGGATTAACATTCGCTCAGCCGCCGATAGAAATTTGCTCGCGATATACTCTCCCGGCACCCGGACGTTTCGCTATGCAAATTATCCGACCGGTTCGAAATTGCCGATACTGACCAATATCATTATGGATAACCATGGAACGAAATGGTTCACCTCTCTTTCCGTAACGGAAAACAGTTCTCCCGGGCTTGTTTTTTATGATGAAACGAAACGGTTGCCGCGACGCATTGACGCATCAACAGGGTGGGGAATCATCACGAAAGACCGCGACGGATTGACCGACAATGAAGTTACTGCGGTCGCCATTGATAATGATGGAAGTTTATGGGTCGGTACGAATCAGGGAATCAATATTATTGTTGACCCGGCAGTTCCGTATCGAATTCTTCCGTATCATCCTTTGAGCGGAAAACGTGTGAACGATATTTTGGTTGACCCGCTCAATCAAAAGTGGGTTGCAACGGAACAAGGCGTCTATCTCTGGTCTCCCGATGGAACGACGGTGTTGGAACATTTCACGGTCGAATCAACACAAGGGAAATTACCGGATGACAGAGTTTCTTCTTTGACCATTGATAACAATACGGGAACGTTGTATTTCTCAACGGAGGCAGGGCTTGCCACGCTTACAACTCCTGCCGTTGCGCCTGTCCCATCGTTCGGTGAGTTAAAAATATTCCCCAATCCGTTTTTACTTCCATCATCGAGCGAACTGACAATTGACGGACTCGTTGAAGGTTCAACGCTCAAAGTATTTACAGTCTCCGGAAATTTGGTAAAAGAAATATCCACGCCCGGTGGCAGAGTAGGATTTTGGGACGGGTTGGATGAAGAAGGAAATGTTGTTGCGAGCGGCGTGTACATTGTCGCCGCGTTTTCCAAAGATGGTACCGCGGTTGGGAAAGGAAAAGTGGCGGTCGTAAGAAAATGAACGCGGCTGAAACAACCTGTGTTCTTGTCATCATCAATTATCAAACACCCGATTTAACTCTTCAGGCGTTCAACTCATTTCACAAGTTCTACTCTAAGGTTCCGGTTACGATTGTTGACAATGGCTCGCGGGATAACAGTCAATCGCTTTTTGCTGAAATTCAACGCTCTCATCCCGAACAAATTTCTATTGTAAATTTTCCCAAGAATATACATCACGGTCCGGCGATGGATGCAATGCTTCGGCAAGGAAATTCAAAGTATATATTCTTTCTCGATTCTGATTGCGAAGTTATGCAAGGAGGGTTTATGGAACAGATGCTTGAACTCGCAGAACAAGAAAAGAATGTATTTGCCGTAGGAAAGAAAATTTTCATGAATAAACGCGGATTTGATGTTGAGGAATCGAACAATGCAATTCCTTACATTCGACCGTTTTGTATGCTCGTTCACAGACAAAACTACAAACAACTTCCTCCGTTTCGGAAACACGGAAGTCCTTGTTTGGAAACGATGCGAGCGGCGGCGAAGCAAAATTTTTCGCTCATTCATTTTCCAGTGCTTGATTATATCCGACACGAAGGAAGAGGAACCGTTGGTCGCTTCGGTTATCAATTAGGTTTGAAAGACAATCTGAATTATGTGCTTCATCGGTTAGGATTGTAACGATGTTTGATACTGTTGGATTTATTTCACCAGAAGTTCACCGAACAAAATACCACGAATGGGGTATTGCGTAACCGGTACATTCTTCTAACTTGAGAGTGTAATGGAAATCCGCGTAGCGCTTGTAGAAGACAATTCATCACTCCGAAAAAACTTTCGGCAACAGTTTGCGTTCTATCCCGATATTCACCTCGTTGCGGATTATGCAACGGGTGAGGCGGCAATTGAGGGCTTGCGAAGAATGCCGCCGAGTAAACTTCCGAATATTGTTCTCATGGATATAGAACTTCCGAAAATGTCCGGAATTGAAACAACCATCATCTTGAAAGAATTACTCCCGGAGATTGAAATTCTTATGCTCACCGTGTTTGAAAACAGTGAGAAAGTATTCCAGTCGGTGCAGGGTAGAAATGTATAGAGATATTTATTAGAATGAAGGACAACGTTTCCATCATCATTCATGGTCATATACAACGTTTTATTTTCAACAGGGAATGATGAGAAGCTGTTTCGATATAACACGGAAGGTCCGTTATTTGTCAGAAAATAAATTTTTCCCTTACTATCCTGGATAATTTTACTGACACTATTTCCACGCAATCCTTCCTTTGTTGAATACACCTGAAATGATGTTCCATCAAAGCGTGCAACGCCTCGTTCGTATGTTCCGAACCACATATATCCTTCAGTATCCTGAAATATCGCGGTAATAAAATTGTCCGGTAATCCGTCTCGTTGTGTGTATGTTCTGAATTCTCTTCCATCATACTTACTCACACCCCTATCTGTTCCAAACCAAATGAATCCATCCCGGTCCTGAAACATGCACAACACATAATCGCTGGCGAGTCCCGAGGACCTGTCGTATGTTTTCAACACAAGTTGCTGTGCGTGGATTTCATTTGCAACGAGCAACTGAAACAAAAATAGGAATCCGATGATTCTTCTCATTTGCCTGAATATAGAGAGAATTCTTCATGGTTTCAACAGTTTTGTCTTTCCCTTTGTAAGAAGTTTTTCTATATTCATGCCGAATTACATAGGAACTTCTACATGCATCAATCTACACATCACAAATCACCACTCACTACTCACCTGTTTTTTGCAATCGGTACTTTGTACTTGGTACTTTGTGCTTCATTGTTCGCTGATTCAAAATCGGCAATGAAGTATGATACGCTTCTCTACAATAAAATGAAATGGCGGGAGATTGGTCCGTTCCGCGGTGGTCGCTCGGTTGCAGTCGCCGGACATAAAGACCAACTGAATACATTTTACTTCGGTGCGACCGGCGGAGGCATCTGGAAAACTGAAGACGGCGGTGAATCGTGGCTTAATATTTCCGATGGATTTTTGAAAGTCGGAATAATCGGCGCGCTTGCAGTTGCCGAGTCTGACCCGAATGTTATTTATGCAGGAACCGGTGAAGCATGTATCCGCGGCAACTCGATGCCGGGAGAAGGCGTGTACAAATCTGACGACGCGGGAAAAACATGGAAGTTTATCGGTTTAAAAGAAGCGCAAACCATCAGCAAAATTCGCGTTCATCCGAAAGATGAAAATCTCGTGTATGTTGCTGCGTTTGGCCACGAGTTCGGTTCGAATCCTGAACGCGGTATCTATCGTTCGAAAGATGGTGGAAAAAATTGGGAGAAAATTTTATACAAAAATGACAGCACCGGCGCAGTTGATTTGATGCTCGACCCGAATAATTCAAGAGTTCTGTACGCGGCATTGTGGCAGGCGAACAGAAATCCGTGGAGTATGACAAGCGGTGGCAAAGGAAGCGGCTTGTGGAAATCAACCGATGGCGGTGATACATGGAAAGAGATAACGCGAAGTGAAGGCCTGCCGAAAGGAATGGTCGGGAAAATCGGTATTGCTGTTTCTCCGGCGAAGCGCGAACGATTGTGGGCAAGTGTAGAAGCAGATGATGGCGGTTTGTTCCGTTCGGATGATGGAGGAACAACATGGTCGAAGATGACCGATGACCGACGCATCAGGCAACGTGCGTGGTATTACTCGCATATCTACGCCGACCCGGAAGAGCCTAATTGTGTGTACATTCTTAATGTTCAAATGTTCAAATCAATTGATGGAGGAAAAACGTTGCAAGGGATGGGAGTTCCACACGGAGACAACCACGACTTGTGGCTCAACCCTGACAATCCGAAAATAATGATTCAAGGAAATGATGGAGGCGCGAATGTTACGTTCAACGGCGGACAAACATGGAGCGAACAGGATATTGCTACTGCGCAATTTTATCATGTCGTACTTGACAATCAGTTTCCGTACAACATTTACGGCGCGCAACAGGATAACAGCACAGTGAAAGTTCCAAGTCGCACGCTTGGTTACGGCATTGATGAAACCGATTGGCATCCGGTTGCGGGAGGAGAGAGCGGCTACATCGCTCCCCACCCGACCGACCCCGACGTTACGTACGGCGGAAGTTATGGCGGCTATCTGACGAAATACAATCATCGGACAAAGCAAGAACAAAATATTTCTCCCTGGCCTGACAATCCGATGGGTGGCGGCGCAGTCGCTACGAAGTACCGTTTTCAATGGACATATCCGATTGTCGCTTCGAGGCACGACCAAAACACATTGTATGTTACCGCGAATGTTGTGTTCAAATCAACTAACGAAGGGGATAGTTGGACGGTCGTCAGTCCCGATTTGACACGGAACGATTCTTCCAAGCTCGGCTCCTCCGGCGGACCAATCACGAAAGATAACACAAGCGTTGAATATTATTGTACGATTTTTACGTTTGCCGAATCGCCGGTGAATAAAAAAGTGTTGTGGGCTGGCTCGGACGACGGATTGATTCACGTCTCACAGGATGGAGGAACAATATGGCAAAACGTCACACCGAAAGAATTGCCTGAGTGGTCAATGGTCAGCATCATTGATGCTTCGCCATTTGATGAAGGAACAGCATACGCCGCGTGCAACCGGTACAAGTTGGATGATTTCAAACCGTACATTTTTAAGACAACTGATTTTGGAAAATCGTGGAAGATAGTTGTGAAAGGAATTCCTGAGGTCGAGTTCACACATGTTGTCCGCGAAGACCCGAACAGAAAAGGATTGTTGTACGCCGGAACCGAACGCGGCATGTATGTTTCGTTCAATGACGGTGAGAACTGGCAGACACTTCAACTCAATCTTCCCGTCGTACCGGTTCATGATTTGATGATTCAGGGACGCGATAAAGATTTGGTTGTTGCAACACACGGGCGTTCATTCTGGGTGTTAGATGATTTGACTCCGCTTTATCAAATCAATGATGAAGTAGCGAATGCAAATGCGTATTTGTTCAGGCCGAGAGAGACATACCGCATCGGTGGATGGACGTTCGACCGTCCCGGACTTGCACTCGGGAAAAATCCTCCGGGCGGCGTTGTCATCAATTATTATTTGAAAGATACACTACACCCAAAAGACACGTTGCTCTTAGAATTCTATGATGAACAGGCGAAACTCATCAAATCATTTTCCACCAAGCCGGAACAAAAAGAAGGCGAAGAGCAACCGAAAGTTTCTTCAGACACAGGAATGAATCGTTTTATCTGGGACATGCGTTATCCCGATGCGTCGAAAGTCCCGGGTGCAATTTTCTGGGGCGGAACGACGGAAGGACCGCAGGCGGTTCCCGGAACGTATTCCATTCGGATGAGTATCAACGGAGATTCTGCGCACGGGAAACGAAGTTGGGTTCAATCGTTTGAAATCAGGAAAGACCCGCGTATCCTGACAACGCAGGGTCAGTTCAAAGAACAGTTTGATTTTCTTATCAGGATTCGGGACAAAGTCACGGAAGCGCACGATGCCGTGAACGCAATCCGCGACATCCGAAATCAAACGAACGATTTAGTGAAGCGATTGGAAAAGCACGCCAAGAAAGATACAATCAGTTCCCTCGCGAAAAAATTGAACGATTCGCTCAAATCGGTTGAAGAAGAAATCATTCAAACCAAAATCAAAGCGGGACAAGATGCGTTGAACTATCCGATTAAACTCAATAATAAAATCGCCGCACTCGTGGATGTCGTAGCAAGCGCTGACACGAAACCGACTCAACAATCGTACGATGTCTTCAATGAGTTGTCAGGAAGGTTAGATGGATTTATTTTAAGATACAAGAAAATTGTTGATAAAGATTTAGCCGAGTTTAATAAAACTGTTCGAGAGTTAGATGTACCTGCTGTAATTATCAAACAGAAGGAAAAATAACACGATGGCGAATACGAATGCACAAGTGGAAGCAGAGAAATGGATAAGAGAAAATGAATTGCCACGTATTTACGGTCAGACATTTCGGCAACGGAATCTTTGCTTAAAATCGAAAGGAGAATTTAAGTTTGATGCAGTTTCTGACGATGGAAAAATAGTCGTTGTCATCTCTACTAGCTCAGCTGAAAATAAAAACGGTAAAACAGGAACCGGGAAACTCCTGAAGATAAGGGCAGATGCTTATTGGTTTATGAATTTAGCTGAAAAGCCTGACAAGTGTGTATTCGTATTCTCTGAAGATTCAATGATAGAACTTCTAAATGAAGAACGGAAAAAAGGAAGATTCCCTCAAGAATTTGAAATAATAAAAGTTGTGCTTCCTCCGGAGCTTGAAGATAAAGTTAAAGAATCAAGAAAAATTGCTTCCGAAGAAGTTCGACCGAGAAATTAAATTATGAAAAACTCCTACACCACTTTCGAATCTGAGTTAACTGTCCGCCCCGACGATATTGACATGAACAACCATGTTCACTTCTCGCGGTATCTCGATTATGTTCTTGCGGCGCGCTACGACCAAATGGGACGGTGCTACAAAATGTCCATGAATGAATTTATCGCTCTCGGTTTTGGTTGGGTGGTAAAATCCTGTACGATTGAATACAAACGTCCGCTTGTGTTAGGAGAGACGATGCTCGTTCGGACATGCATAGATGAAGTAAAAGCGACAGAGGCGAGAGTGCGGTTTGAAATTATCAAAAAAGAATCGGGCAAAATTTCGGCAGAAGGATATTTCGATTATACGCTCGTCAACCTGAAGACGGGACGAGCGGAGAAAATTCCCTTGGAAGTTATTGAAAAGTATAGCATCTGATGCTGTGTCCAAAAGAAGATAACGTAAGGTCCGATTCGTAATCGGACAGTGTTTAAAAATTTCTCAGATTCGACTCGCCCGCCTAGAGGTTGTCCAAAAGCCCCTCAGCAGTTGAACGCAATGAATTATTTTATCTTTTTCTCTTTTGCATGTAAGCGTTTCCTTGTAGTCTCGCTCTGTAATTCTTTCAGCGCATCCGAAGCAACCCACCGCGCAGATTTTGAATCGAGGCTCTGAATTTCTTTCGCGGTCTCAATCGCCTTTTGATTCAGCGCTAGATTTCTTTTTCCGATTTGCCGCAATGCCCAGTTCACTGCCTTCCTCACATAATTTCGTTCATCCGTCACTTCCCGTTTGATAACGGGGAGAAGTTTTTCAAATTGTTTATCGTTCGCTTTCTTATCATGCACAGCGAGAACAGCCATCAACGCAAAACCGGCACGTTTAACAAATTCTTCTTTCCGCTTACTCCATGCGAGCGCTTTCTTCCAAGCCAAGGGAGTTCTATCAAATAAATGCAAACACGCTCCGTCGCAAATCGCCCAATTGTCAAAGTCACTCACCCATCGTTCTATTTGTTCCTCGGTAACCTCCGTCGGTTCTTCAATAAAAATTGCAATGATTCTCGCGTCGAAAATTTCTGTTTGCCACAGTTGATGCGCGAGTTCATGGTTCTTGCCAATTTCTTTTGCCATGCTTTTCAGCGTCGGCATACAAACGCCGTACACCGTTTTGGAAACGATTCCGTACCGCGCCATACCTGCAACTGATTCGGGGACAGAAAGAGATTTCAATTTCTTTACAATATTTTTGACTTTTGTGTTGTTCATAGTGTTCCCGTTTTTTGCTTGAAAATTAACAAAGTGAAGGTGAAAACCCAAGAATATTCTTAGTTGGCTCTCTCTTATTTTTTAAGTATTTTCACGGCGTTCAAAACAATGGAAACCGATGAAATGGTTTCACTTCAACATTATTGTGGTTATCCCTCGTAAAGTCGCGGGATAACTAATTCTAGTTCTTTGAAGTTTTCATCATACATTCTTTTGTGATGGAAACTTCATTATCAAATTAAATAGAAAAAGGAACTCTCATGGAAACACCTTTATTTGTCAATAATCAGAAAGCCATCAAATGGATTAATGATGCAGTTGTTCTTTGTAAACCGGATTCAGTTTATTTTTGTGACGGCTCGAAAGAAGAGTACGACGCAATGTGTAACAAACTCGTCGAATCGGGAACGTTCATTAAACTGAATGAAGCAAAACGCCCGAACAGTTTTCTTTCACGCTCTGACCCAGATGATGTTGCGCGTGTCGAAGACCGCACGTTCATTTGCAGTCTCAGAAAACAGGACGCGGGTCCGACCAACAATTGGGTAAACCCGAACGAGATGAAAGCAACACTTTCAAAATTGTTCGATGGTTGTATGCGCGGCAGAACGATGTATGTCATTCCGTTCAGCATGGGACCAATTGGCTCGCCGATTTCTCACATCGGAATTCAGTTGACCGATTCTCCATACGTTGTCGTCAGCATGAACATTATGACGCGCATGGGAAAGAAAGTGTGGGAGACTCTTGGTAACGGAGAATTTGTTCCGTGTATGCACACCGTAGGCGCGCCGCTCGCGCCGGGGCAGAAGGATGTTTCATGGCCCTGTAACAAAAAAGAAAAATACATTGTGCATTTTCCTGAGGAGCGAAGTATCTGGTCATACGGAAGCGGCTACGGCGGGAACGCGCTGCTTGGAAAAAAATGTTTTGCGCTTCGCATTGCTTCCGTGATGGGGCGTGATGAAGGTTGGCTTGCAGAACACATGTTAATTCTTGGTATTGAATCTCCCGATGGAGAAAAAACATATGTCGCTGCCGCGTTTCCAAGTGCGTGCGGAAAGACAAATTTCGCGATGCTCATTCCACCGAAAGTATTCAACGGATGGAAGGTAACAACCATTGGCGATGATATCGCGTGGCTCAAACCCGGGACAGATGGAAAAGTTTATGCAATAAATCCTGAAGCAGGATATTTCGGCGTCGCTCCGGGAACTTCGATGAAGTCAAATCCGAACGCGATGAAATCAATTGAGAGCAATACCATTTTTACCAATGTCGCGCTCACACCCGATGGCGATGTCTGGTGGGAAGGAATGACTGATACGCCGCCTGCCGAATTGATAGACTGGCGCGGAAATACATGGACACCGGAAAGTAAAACGCTCGCTGCACATCCGAACGCACGATTCACAGCGCCCGCGTATCAAAACCCGATTATTGATGCAGCATGGGAAGACCCGCAGGGCGTTCCCATCTCCGCATTTATTTTCGGTGGAAGACGAAGCACGGTCGTGCCTCTTGTTTATCAACCGGTGAACTGGAATTTCGGAGTGTATCTTGCGGCAACGATGGGTTCGGAAACAACGGCGGCGGCGGCGGGAGAAATCGGAAAAGTGCGCCGCGACCCGATGGCAATGCTTCCCTTCTGCGGCTATCACATGGCAGATTATTTTAATCACTGGTTACAATTCGGACGCAACCTGCCGAACCCGCCGCGCATCTTCGGTGTGAACTGGTTCCGCAAAGATGAGAACGGAAAATTCATGTGGGCGGGCTTTGGCGAAAACATGCGCGTGCTTGAATGGATTGTTCGCCGCGTGCACGGTAAAGGATACGCAATTGAAAGTCCGCTCGGCTGGATGCCCCGCTACGAAGACATGAAATGGGACGGAATGGAATCTATGACACCGGAGAAGTTTAATAAACTCATGTCGGTGAATGCAGAAATCTGGAAACAAGAATTGCTTTCACATGAAGAACTTTTCTCCAAGTTGTATGATAAGTTACCGAAAGAGTTCACCTTTATGCGTGAATTACTTCTTTCAAGTTTGTGGCGCTCGCCGGAAGTGTGGGAACTTGCACACGAATAGACCCGGTAGGATAGGACTCCCGTCCCGTCCTCTCTACAACTTATATTACATAAAATAAAAACATGAAAGCAATTCGATTCCATGAGTACGGTAACGTTGATGTCCTTCGTTATGAAGATGCACCAACGCCGACCATCAGTCCAACCGAAGTCTTAATCAATCTCAAAGCCGCAGCGCTCAATCATCTCGATTTGTGGGTGAGAAGCGGCGCGCGTGAGCGAAACATTCCATTGCCGCACATTGGCGGTTCTGATGGTGCAGGAATTATTGCAGAAGTCGGAACAGCTGTAACGAATGTAAAAGTCGGTGACCGCGTTGTCATTTCTCCCGGACTTGGTTGCGGAAATTGTGCAATGTGTCTTGATGGAAAAGACAATCTCTGCTCATCCTATCACGTCCTCGGAACAAAAGAAGACGGCACGTATGCGGAGTACGTGAACGTACCGGCAAACAATGTTGTCACGCTACCATCATCAATCAGTTTTGAAGGAGCGGCGGCGGCTTCACTCGTCTTTCTTACAGCATGGCACATGCTTGTTACGCTTGCCAAAGTTCGGCTCGGTGAAACGGTTCTTGTTCACGGAGCGGGAAGCGGAGTTGGTTCAGCCGCAATTCAGATTGCCAAACTATTTGGCGCTCACGTCATCACCACCGCAGGCACGGATGAAAAACTCGCCAAAGCAAAACAACTTGGCGCCGATGAATTCATCAACTACAAAGAAAAAGATTTTGTCGAGGAATTAAGACGGCTTACCGAAAAACGGGGCGTTGATATTGTGTTTGAACATATCGGCGGCGAAGTGTTCGAGAAAAGTATATTGATTATTAAAAAAGGAGGGCGACTTGTCACCTGTGGCGCGACCGGCGAGTTCGTTGGCAAATTAGATTTACGGTATCTCTACTCACGGCACATCACACTGCTCGGTTCATTCATGGGAACAAAATCAGAATTATTTGAAGTGATGAAGTTTCTCGGCACCAAACTTCATCCGGTGATTGATTCCGTTTTCCCGCTTTCTGAGGCGAAAGAAGCACAGCAAAGAATGGAGGAGCGGAAGAATTTCGGGAAGATTATACTTTTTCCATAAATAATAACTTAAATATTTTAATTAATAATATGACAAATGATCAAAATGAAAAAAAAACAAAGTTTGAAAAAGTGAACGCAATATCAAATATCATCATTGCATTTACTAGTTTTTTAACCTTGATTATTACGTCCTTTGGGAACAAAAATAATTTACCTTTCTGGTTTCTGTTCATGCCATATATTTTTATTTTTCTATTTATAGTATGGCTCATAATGAATTACCTGCCAAGTTTTCTTCAGGAAAGAAGAAACAAAAAAATAGCAAAGGTTTATTTTCCCAGATTTGTACTTTTAGTTGAAGAATTCAGTGAACTAACTAGTCTTAGGATGGATTTCACAATGACGAATGTCCTGGAAAGCCTCAGACTAAAAGGTTACAACTTCCAGAACCGAGAATTTGCTGAATTATCCGAATGGGTAACTTCTAATTTAATTAATAGGTTAAAATCGTGTTCGCTATCATTTAATAATCTTAACATAGGTCTTCGTGACCTCCACACACTAACACATTCATACTATCGCTATTATTTTATCGCGACCTTTAACAATATTAGAGTATTGAATAAAGAGTTTATGACTGATAACGAAAGAAAAAAAATCGAAACTGCCCGAGAAGGTTTTACCAGATACTTAGATAGATTCCAGCTATTATGTAAGGAAATAAATAAAGCGATGGGGGACGATATTTTTCAATATTACTTTGAAAAATCGTCTGCTCTTTAGACAAATTTCTAATCTGTTAATCACTCATCCCCCTCTATCTCCGGATCAGGAATATGCGTGAATGCAATCCGCATCGGCGCGGAATCTAGGGCTTCGTGAGCGCCGCCGAAATAGACCGTGTTCTTTTTGTACATGCTGTTCAGTTTATCGAGCGCGGTATTGAGCGCTTCCGACGACCTGCCGAACGGAAATAACTGAGGCGTCTTGTTTTTCTCCTCCTTCAACTTGAACAGTGTAATAGCAACCTTAATCGGCGTTGCATGAACCGGTTCTTTCCGTTCCCACATTTTCGTCAGAGCGTTGATGAAATGCACCGTGTCCTGTGTTTCTGTAAAATGAATTTCATCCGTCCACCGCTCGCCGCTGATGTATTTGATTTTCACATACATTGCGCTTGCAAGCAGTTCATATTTCCGCAGACGCATCGCCGCTTTTTGAAGCAGGCGATGAAGCGTTGCATACGCTTTCTCTTCCGTCCGGTAATCGGGTGCAAGCACGTGCGAGTGTCCGACGGATGATTTGTGTGTCGGCGGCGAATAGACAACCTCGCCGCGCAAATTATCATACATCCGTTCTCCTTCGATACCGCCCCACACGTTGTGCAGTTTCTCTTTGCTTGCGTTCCACAACTCAAGTACCGTGTTGATTCCGTTTCTTCGCAATCGCTCTTCCATCCTCGCGCCGACTCCGTAAATATCACGCAACTCCATCTTCAGCAGGCAGTGCGGTAAATCTTTCGGTTCGATGATGACGAGCCCGTTGGGTTTTTGTAAATCGGAACCGGTCTTAGAAAGAAAAATATTCGGTGCGATACCAACTGAACAGCGAAGACACTCGCCGACGTTTGTTGCAATTGTTTGTTTGATTTGATGTGCCAACGCGATTGCCTTTTCCCGTTGCCGTTGACTTCCCGTCAGTTCGCACACCATTTCATCAATGGACATGACTTTAAAAACCGGAAGACACGACTCGACCGCTTCAATCAGTTTGTGATGATATTCTATGTAGATAAGATGCCGTGCCGGAACACAAATCAGTCCTGGGCACATTCGCTTCGCCTCTCGTACAAGCGTTCCGGTTTTCACGCCGAACTTTTTCGCCTCATAACTCGCGGCAATGCAACTCGTTGTATCCGCATCCATCGGAACAACGGCAACCGGCTTGCCGCGAAGTTTTGGCTCTACCTGCTGTTCACACGAAGCGAAGTAGGCGTTGAAATCAATGAAGAGGTAACGGAGAGGGGTCATACATTATGAATTTCAATCACAGTATAATGAACTTCTCAAAAAGAGACAACGGGATTAGTTATTTGATTATTCTCGTTTTCACTCAGTCTGGGGTGTGTGGAAATTAGTAGCAAATGACCGAACTTCTGGGACAATTGCTTGTTTCATTATAATGAAAATAATAACTACTATTAATCAACAATTTGATATCGAGTTTAAAATCAGATCACTTTGGATTCTATTTGGTAATGAGAAAAACTGAAATAATAATCGATGAAATTAGACAACTAGTAACCTCTAAGGGCTATATTTATGCTCTTTGTATGATTCTTTTTGAAGATTTTCATATTGTTCTAGAACAATTACACAAATTAGATTACAGAAAAAGATTAAGCACAAACGAAGCATCTCTGCTGCTTGGTTTTTTCATACAAAAGAAGATAGAGTTTGCGCCACCAGAAACTCCCCTGGAGCTAATTCAACTAAAACAAAAAACGTACGGATTAATGGAAGAGTTACATCAATCTTTCAATATTCCATTTATTGAAAAATTAGAAAAAAGCCTCGAAGCAGAGCACAACATTGAAAATTATAGAAGCGACCAAAAAGAGTTCTTTGGCAAGGGAGATATGCTCATCGAGGCAATATTTTATTCTGGAAGTGGGGTTTATGATTTTCAATATTCAGAGTTTTTAGAAAGAAAATACAAATACGATAAAGAGTGGCTTTCTAAAAATAGAAAATTTAGTCTCACTGATACTCCAATGATTGTTTCTCAGATAAAACACATTCTACAAGAAAAATCAGAAAAAGTACACTTATATGGACTGAATGAAAAGTTACCCGAATTAATTGAAAAGATGAAGAAAAAAAAGCCTACCGAGGATTGGGAAAAACAAGCTCGAGATATTTTGCCATTAATGGAAATACATCAATATGTTGAATTATTCTTTGAACATGTAAGAGATAAAGAAAATTTAACAATGGAGGATATAAGAGAAGATGGTTGGAAATCGTTTTATCAGAGTTTAATAGAGTTGTTTATCGTTGAGAGAGCATCCTTCGGAAACGAAAGCAACATTCAAGCATTTTTAGATAATTTTTCCATCTCTCCAGAAGATGGTGTAAATTTTAAGTTTCAAACCATTGGAGATTATAATCTTATAAACTCTCATCCAATCATTAAACTTGATAATGAAAAATATTTTGTACCAATTACATTTTTGTTGTTTGAAGCAATATATGAATGTCCTTATTATTGGATGTCAAATGACAAAGAATACCTTGATCAAGCTGCTGAAAACAGAGGAAGGGTCGGAGAGGAAGTGACGTATGCTTTCTTAGCGAAAGTCTTTGGAGTTTATAGAGCCCATAAATCCGTAAAAATAAAAACAACAAAAGGGCACGAGTCGACTGATATTGATGTTCTTTGTGTTTTGGGGAGTAAGGCTTTATGTGTGCAAGTAAAATCAAAAAAGCTTACCCTCTTATCTAGAAAAGGCAACGATAAAGGATTAATCGATGATTTTCAGAAAGCTGTTCAAGATGCCTATGAGCAAGGATTAGTATCTCGTCAGAAAATATTAGAAAAAAAAGCAAAGTTTATAGATGAAAATGGTAATGAAATAATACTATCAGAAGGGATTGACGAAGTTTATTTAATGGTAGTTTCAACTGAAAATTATCCATCCCTCACTCATCAATCTCATATCATGTTGGACAAGAAAGACGATGAACCGTTTCCAATCGTTTTAACAATTTTCGATTTAGAACTGCTTGCATATTACTTGAATGATCCATACGATTTTCTTTATTACATAAAACAAAGAATAGCATTAATGGATTATTTCCTGGGAGAAGAAGAGATGGTATTTCTCGGTTATCATTTGACTAACAAGTTGTGGAAAATCCCCAAATGCGACCAGTTTCTTATAGATACAAGCTATGGTAAACTAATAGATAGAAATTATTATCCAGTTAAAGCAGGTATAGAAGTTTCCGATGAAGGTGATGCAATTAAAAAGAAATGGAAAAATGAAGATTATGACCATCTTTGTCAAGAGCTTAAAAGTATCTATGAGCCAAAAATAACCGATATTTTGTTTTACCTCTCCGATAATTCTGGTAAGGCAAGAGATGATCTTGTAAATTTCATACTAAAAACAAAACAAAAAACTTTTGAAGACCAAAAAGCACATGATTTTTCTTTACCGCCGGACAATAGATATTTACCGCGTGTTGGTTTTTCATATTTTTCATTGAACTCCGATAACTCTGAGGAGTTAAAAAGTAAATTATTAACATTGTGTCAGGTAAGAAAATACAAAAGTAAGGGTGATGTTTGGATTGGCTTTGGAAGTCTAAAAAACAGTTCAAGAATGATCGATACAATTGCGTTCAATGATGAAGTTTGGAAATATGATGAAAGTTTAGAAAAACTCGCTAAACTTTTATTAGAAGGTAAAGGCCAATATCTTCGTCTTACCAAAAAAATGGGCAGAAATGATCCATGTTCTTGTGGAAGCGGCTTAAAATATAAAAATTGTTGTGGCGCGAACTAATAGAAGTTTATTTATCGACACAGATGAAATCACATCCCCGCAATCTTCCTCCTCACCACATCCAGCACCGCATCCGCCTTCGCCCTGCTCGTCTTCAACAGAGAAATCGCTTCTTCTTTCCATCCGTTAAAGTTATGGTCGGAGATGGAGTTGAGATTGATGCGAACATTGAGAGCGGCGGCTTCGCATGCAGTATGAAACATAAATGCGTTCATCCTCACCTTAATGCTTCGGTTTCACAATCTCTGCTATTACCTTCTCAACTTCTGAGAAATACTTTTCTTTCACAATGCTAAACTTCCGGATAATTTTCGATTTGTGGATGGAAAATAATTTATGTGCTTTCACAACAGAAGATTCGGGCAACATTCCCATTTCCAAATCTTCATTCCGCAACTCTAACGAGTAAGAATCTTTAAAGAGATTACTCGATATAACACAGACAACGACATCATCGAACTTGTCGTTGAAGTCGTCGTTGGACACAATTAAGACAGGACGTTTTTTACTTGCGCTTAAATCTGAATACGGAAACGGAACAAGTACTATTTCACGTTGTCTATAACGCATCCCAGCCACTCTCTTTTTCTCCCCAATGATGAGAGACGCTGTACTCTGTTAAATCTTCCGTATGCTCACCCATGTACAGTCCATATTTATCCTGATAGAGTAAATCAATGAGACGATTGACGTTTTCAAGAAGTTCCGTTTTTTTGAGCAACCGGATTTCTTCAATCAGATTTTGGTATTCATTCATCGGGAGTTGTATCGTATTCATATCGTTTAAATTTATTGAGTGAACATACAAAATGATTGTTATGTTTGCAATTGTCTTTTTGCATCTGTAGTGTTTTTTTTAGGTATCCTTACACACCCGCAATCTTCTTCCTCACTACTTCCATCACCTCATCAGATTTCGCTTTACTTGTCTTCAATAACGAAAGGAGTTCTTCTTCTTTCCAGCCATTGAAGTTATGGTCGGAGATTGTGTTGAGGTTGATGCGAACATTAAGTGCGGCGGCTTCACATGCGGCATGAAGGAGCAACGCGCTCACTCCGGCATCGCTTGCGGAGTTGACGTTTCCTTTTTCTGCGACAACATGCGCAAGCGCGAGAGCATCAATCACATGCTTCATCACTTCGAGCGGAACGAGCGCGGCTTCCTTCGTCGTCTCCTGAATTGCCGCGGCACGAAGCGCCTTCTGTCCTTCCGTATCTTTCGGCAACCCATACGCTTCTATCACCTTGTTGAAGGTTTCCGTGTCTTTATCAACTAATGTTGTGAATGTGGCGCGTAAATCTTCTGCCTGCTCTAACACGGTTCTCAATTCGGCCTCCACATCGGCATACTTCTTTTTGCCGATTGTCAGATTACAGACCATTGAAGTGAGCGCAGAGCCAAGCGCCCCCGCCAGAGCGGCGACACTTCCTCCGCCGGGCGCGGGTGAGTTGGAGGCAAGTTCATCGAGAAATGTTGTGAGTGTTTTTTCGGTTAACATACGTTCTTTCAAATCATGAATTCAATAATTTTCTTTTCGGGGACGAACGGTTCGAGTTGGCTCAATCCCAAATGCTCAATTGCTGTTTGGATTTGTGCCTGCTCGGTTTGCTCAGTCGCACCGTAAAAATTTCCTGCTAAAAGTAACGCTTCTTTCGGAATTAACCCAACGATTTCACTTCCGGTTATTTCCACGCCGAGCGTTTTGGCTTCTTTCTTCACTTCTTCAAATGCGATATGCGGCGGCACGAGCGTATAGTTGGTTACGTTGATGGAAACCTGAGCAATGTTGAATCTCTCCAATTGAACTCCCATTGCTTTAATGGATTTGAGCGAACCGGGAATCGTCGTCTTCGTTCCATCGGGATTTTTTATTGTGCGACCGCTTTCACGGATGCGAAGCGCAATCTCGTGTGCAATCTCTTTGTCGTTCGTTGCAAGATTGACGTTGTATGCAATCAGGAAAAACCTCGCGCCTGTCACCGTCGCGCCGGACTTCGCA
This sequence comes from Ignavibacteriota bacterium, assembly GCA_016212665.1. Lineage (NCBI taxonomy): Bacteria > Pseudomonadati > Ignavibacteriota > Ignavibacteriota bacterium. The sequence continues at coordinate 9,407 of JACREZ010000040.1, read as the reverse complement.
TTGAACTCTGCAAAACCGAAATCCGGTTTCCATTCCGGGACTTTCAATTTTTCTCTCAGCGCTTCGTACTCGCCCTTCCGGATTGTTGCAAGATTTTTTCGTTCCGGGGTTCGCGCGGCTTCTTCATACAAGTATATGGGAATGTTCAGTTCCTTCGCAACACGCTCGCCATATCCTTCGGCAAGGTTCACACATTCCTGCATCGTCACTCCCGAAACAGGAATGAACGGCACAACATCCGTCGCACCGATGCGCGGGTGTTCGCCTTTGTGATTCGTCATGTCAATCAGTTCGGCGGCTTTTTTGGTCGCGGCAAACGCGGCGTCGCGCACCGCTTCCGGCTCGCCGACAAATGTTACTACCGTTCGGTTGTAATCATTATCCGGCTCGACGCTGAGGAGTTTAACATGCTGTACTTGTTTGATGCTTTCTGCAATTTCATTAATGATATGTTTGTCCCGTCCTTCACTGAAGTTGGGGACGCACTCGACTAATTGTTTCATGTATTCGTTTTCGTTTGATACTATTGAGGTGTAATCTGAATGTACTTTGAAAGTAATTGTGTTATGGAATTTTAGCAAACTCAGGCTGGTAAACATAACAGTTTTTTTCTCATTTTACCACTTTCTCAAAGGGTGTGCTCTCGTTCATCCTTTGAAGCAGAATCTCACAAAAATATTTCCTATCTTAGCCCATCATTTTTTGCTCTGCATCGAACCACTATGAAACTTCTCCTATCGTACCTCAAACACTACTGGAAACTGATTACACTTGCGCTGTTTCTTGCCGCAGTCAATCAGACATTCTCACTGCTCGACCCGCTCATCTTCCGCCATATTATTGATGAGTATGTTACACGCTTCAAGGAATTCTCTTCGGAAGAATTCTTCAAAGGTGTCGGGACGCTTTTGCTTGCGGCAGTCGGCGTTGCGTTCGTTTCACGCGTGGCGAAGAACTTTCAGGATTATTTCATTAATACGATTACGCAAAAGTTAGGAGCGCAAATCTATTCCGACGGACTCCGGCACTCGCTCGAACTTCCGTACTCCGTGTTTGAAGACCAGCGAAGCGGCGAAACACTCGGTAAACTTCAAAAAGTCCGAACGGATGTGGAACGAGTGATTTCAACTTCCATCAATGTTCTCTTTACAACGCTTGTTGGAATTATCTTTGTCATAATTTATGCGTTCAGTGTCCACTGGCTCATCGCCCCGATCTATTTTATGACGATTCCGTTGCTTGGTTTTCTCAGTTCTGTCATCGGAAAGAAAATCAAAACAATTCAGAAAACGATTGTCGCCGAAACAACTGCGCTAGCCGGCTCGACAACAGAATCGCTCCGCAACATCGAGTTGGTGAAAAGTCTCGGACTTGCTCAGCAGGAAATCGAACGGCTCAACACGACGACCGGAAAAATTCTCCTTCTTGAACTGAAGAAGGTCCGGTACTTGCGCAGTCTCAGTTTCATCCAAGGTTCCGCCGTTAATGCACTCCGCACAGGAATTCTCGGTTTCATGCTCTATCTTATTTTTTCTCAGGAAATTACGTTCGGTCAATTCTTCTCGCTCTGGATTTACTCGTTCTTCATTTTCGGACCGTTGCAGGAACTCGGTAACATCATCAATATATATCGCGAAGCGGAAGTCTCGCTTAATAATTTCGAGCAAATTATGAACACACCGAAAGAACCGAAACCGCTCAATCCTGCATCGCTCGGACAAATCAGGATGCTTTCGTTCGAGCAGGTTTCTTTCAAGCATCAATCAGCAACGAAGAACGCGCTCGACAATATTTCGTTTTCCGTGAGAACAGGAGAGAGCATTGCCTTTGTCGGTCCTTCCGGCTCCGGTAAGACAACGTTGGTGAAATTGCTCGTCGGTTTGTATCGCCCGCGGGAAGGGAGAATTTTGTACGATACTATTTCTTCCATTGATGTTGACCTCGACCGGCTTCGTGAACAAATCGGATTTGTCACGCAGGATACGCAGTTGTTCTCCGGGACAATCAAGGAGAATCTTCGCTTTGTCAATCCATCAGCAACAGATGCCGAGTGTATGGATGTTCTTCAGAAAGCGGCATGTCAAAGTTTACTCGCCCGCGCGGAGAAAGGCTTGGATACGGTCATCGGTGAAGGGGGCGTGAAAGTTTCCGGCGGCGAAAAGCAACGGCTTTCGATTGCACGCGCGCTGTTACGTCATCCTAACATACTTGTGTTTGATGAAGCAACGTCATCGCTTGATTCGTTAACGGAAGAAGAAATAACTGAAACCATCCGCGATATTTCTACGCGTCGCGAAATGATTACGATTCTCATCGCACATCGTCTCTCAACTATTCTCCACGCCGATAGAATTTATGTTCTGGAGCGAGGACGCATTGTTGAAGCGGGAACACATTCGGAATTGCTGGAAATGAAGGGCTTGTACTTTGCAATGTGGCGGCAACAGATTGGAGAACGGGAAAACGGTGTGATGAATGAACTTACGATAGAAAAAATGGCGTTGAATTGAAAACGAGAAATTATTCACCACAGATTGCACGGAAACAACGCGGATGTACGCGAATGACTTTCTTACTGTCTGTGTAAATCTGTGTGAGTTTCTGTGTCACCGTGGTTAATGAAAACATGAAGATAGAAACACAATGATAATCAAAGGTATCTTTCCTCCCATGCTCACACCGTTCAAAGAGAACGGCGATGTGGAGTACAACGCATTTGTTCGCAACATCGAGAAGTGGAACAATGAACCGCTCGGCGGCTATCTCGTCCTCGGCTCGAACAGCGAGACGGCATATCTCAATGAAGAAGAAAAACTCACACTCATCGAACTGACGGTTCAAACTGCAAAGGAAGGGAGAACAATTCTTGCAGGAACGGGATTGGAGTCGACGCGGGAAACGATACGAATGACAAACATGGCGGCGAAGTTAGGCGCACATGCCGCACTTGTTCTCACGCCAAATTATTATTTGGGACAAATGACTGACTCAACGCTCATCCGACATTTTACTTTCATCGCAGATGAATCTGAAATTCCGGTATTGATATACAACGTTCCGAAGTTCACGCATCTCAATATTTCTGTTGAAGCGGTACGGGTTCTCAGTCAGCATCCGAACATCGTCGGGATGAAAGACAGCGCAGGAAATATAGCGCAACTTGAATCATTCAAGAAGGCAGTTCCGGAAACATTCAACTTGATTGTCGGCTCGGCGACCATTCTTTATTCTGCATTATCATTAGGAGTGAAAGCGGGTATCCTCGCTCTTGCTAATTGCGCACCGAAAGCGTGTGCAACAGTTCAGGAATTATTCAATCGAGGGAAGCATGACGAAGCCAAACAACTTCAGGGAAAATTATTACCGGCAATCAAGGCGGTAACCGATACATACGGAATTGCCGGATTGAAACATGCGGCAACATTGACAGGGTATGAAGGAGGATTTGTGAGAAGTCCGTTGGTTGAGTTACGTACAGGGGAGAAAGAAAAGATTCGGACGATTCTTTATGAAATTGACGATGTACAATTGCATCAATGATACAATCGTCAATGACTCAATCGTAAATCGTCAATCTATTCTACTCTTCCACCCAGATACTTCGCGAGAAATTTCTCCGCAACCGAATAGAACTTCAACCGGTTTTCCGGTCGGGCGAAGCCGTGTCCTTCATCGGGGAAGAGCATGTATTCTACTTCCTTCCCGTTCTTCTTCAATGCGTCAACAATTTGCTCGCTCTCTGATTGCTTCACGCGCGGGTCGTTTGCACCCTGAGCGATGAGCATGGGGATGGTAATCTTCTCTGCATGAAAAAGCGGCGACCGTGATTTGAGAAATTCTTCTTCCGTTGCCGGGTCGCCGACTCGCTTGGTGAACTGCACTTTCATTGGTTCCCAATACGGCGGGATGGAATTGATGAGCGTGATGATGCTACTCGGTCCGACAATATCAATCGAACAAGCGAAGACATCGGGAGTGAACGCCGCGCCCGCAAGCGCCGCGTATCCGCCGTACGAACCGCCGTAAATGGCAACACGTTTCGGGTCTGCAATTTCTTGTTTGATTGCCCAGTTCACTGCATCAATCAAATCGTCATGCATCTTCGCCCCCCATTCGCGGTCTCCGGCATTGAGGAATTGTTTTCCGTAACCTGTTGAGCCGCGGAAATTAATTTGCAAACACGCGTACCCGCGATTGGCAAACCACTGTGCTTCAGGATTGAATCCCCACACATCCCGCGCCCATGGCCCGCCGTGAACATCAAGCACGAGCGGAAGATGTTTCGACTCTACACCAAACGGAAGAGTCAAATATCCGTGCAGAACCAAACCGTCGCGGGCAGTGACGGTGATGGGTTTCATCTCCGTAAGTTGATATTGTTCCAACGCGGGGCGGTTGCTGAATAAATACGTCGCTTTCTTCGTTTTTCTTTCAAACAAATAATAAACAACAGGGCCGTTATCTTTCGTGAATGCGAGAACCCATACCGAATCGTCAGTCGTTCTGCTGTTCAGCACAACATCTCCGCTGTCAATCTTTTGAATCGTTTCAAAATCTTCTGAGAGTGAACCATCAATAACGCTCCAGACATTTCTGTGTTTGTAAAACGAAACGAGTTGGAGTATGTGTTTCGTCGGATGGAGAATGACGTTGGAGATATCGTATTCTGCATCTTCTGCAAGAACGGAGACATCGCCGGTCAACTTCATCTCCACAAGACGCGTCGCGTTCCAATCGCGGGAATCACCGACGTACATTGCGGAGTTATCGTGTGTGAATCCATACACATTAGGAAATCCATCTTCAAACGACCACGTTGCAAGATGATTCCAACTTCCGTTTGCCAGAACATTCAACGCGTATCCGCCATCCACGTTCTGCACAAGCGCGGCGCGAACAGTGAACGCATTGTCCGCAATCCAGCCGACAACATTTCCGGGATTTTCAACAAGGAGTTTCTCTTCTCCCGTTTGCAAATTCAGTTCATACACATCATGCAGGCGTTTATCCCGGACATTCAAGCCGACGAGAATTTTCTCCGGCACATTCGGGTCGGTGTGAATGACTTGCGCCTGAATTTCCGGATGCGGTGTTAAATCTCGCACCGATTCGGTTTCACAATTCACCAAATATAAATGCCAGTTCTCATCGCCATCTTTATCCTGCGCGTAGATGATGTTGCGGGAATCTTCGCTCCAGAAATATTGACGGATGCCGCGATGTTTATCACGCGTAATAACTCTATCGTCGTTCTTGTCAACAGAACGAAGCCAGACATTCAACACTCCTTCAAACGGAGCGATATAGGAAAGCCATCGTCCGTCGGGAGAAATCTGTGGAGACATCCGTTCTGGGTTTCCGAAAAGGACGGAGCGGGGGATGAGTTTTGTGTTCGTGTTCATTCTTGTATTCAAGTGTTGGGGAATAGTAAGGAATTGACGATTGAGTCATTGAATCATTGATACAATGATTCAATTACGCTGAGAGTTCTTTCCAGCGTCTCGCGTACTTAGCCAGAGTTTGGTCAACGAGAAAATGTACCGAACCCTTTGTGAAGAGATGTTTCTTGTTTTTCGTTCCGGCTTTTCGTCCGGTCAGGATTTCAATTCCCTCGTCAATTGTTTTCACTGCAAAGACTCGAAACTTACCTGCGTTGACTGCTTCAAGTACATCCCGTCGAAGCATTAACTCCGGAATGTTTTGATGCGGAATTATTACGCCTTGTTTGCCGGTCAATCCTCTTGCTTTGCACACATCAAAAAAGCCTTCAACTTTTTGATTTACTCCTCCGATGGGTTGAATTTCTCCTTTTTGATTGACAGACCCGGTGACTGCAATATCCTGCCGCAACGGAAGATTGGAGAGAGAAGAAAGCAACGCATAGATTTCTGTCGAAGAAGCGCTGTCGCCATCCACGCCACTGTACGATTGCTCGAACGCGATGCTAGCCGTCATCACGAGCGGTTTGTTCATTGCATACGTGCTGTGCATGTACCCGTTGAGAATCAACATTCCTTTGTCGTGTGTTGGTCCGCTCATCTCTGCTTCGCGTTCGATGTTGATGATGCCGTCGCGACCGAGCGATGTTTTGGCTGTGATACGAGTCGGTTTTCCGAAGGCGTACTCGCCAAGGTCATACACCGAAAGTCCGTTCACTTGACCGACCGCCCAGCCATCCGAATCAATCATGATGCTACCATCAATAATCATGTCCTGAATTTTTTCTTCGATAAGATTCACCCGCTCGATGCGTTCATCAATCGCTTTCCAGACATGGGATGCGTTTGCCATCGCGCCGTTTTCTTTCGATGCCCAGTAACTTGCTTCGCGCAACACATCGGCGATGATGTTAAACCGTGTCGAAAGTTTGTTTTGTCGTCCGGCGAGCCGCGTTCCGTATTCAATCACCGCCGCAACTCCTGTAGCATCGAACGAACAGAGTTTATCCTCGTCGCAGATCATCTTGATGAACGAAACATACCGGTTGATGGAGTCGTCCTGTTTCGGCATTTCAATATCGAAATCGGCGCGCACCTTAAAAATTTTCTTGAAGTCGTCATCCTGCTCGTACAATAAAAAGTAAATGTACGCATCACCAATCATGATGACCTTGACACCGATTTCCACCGGCTCAGGTTTCAGCGCCGAACTCATTCCGAACAACCCGCTTTCCATGGATTGGATTTCCAGCAATCCATTCCTCAGTGTTCGCTTCAACGTTTGCCATACGCCCGGTTCGACAAGCGCGTCGAGCGCGTTCACAACAAGATAACCGCCGTCTGCCTTCAACATGCTTCCCGATTTAATCATTGTGAAATCCGTTCGCCACACGCCGTTGCGGTCAACTTCCCGTTCTATCGTTCCGAAAAGGTTTTTATACTTCGGATTTGTTTCGATGACAATCGGGATACCTTTCGTCTCGGAATTATCCAGCACGACATTGACGCGAAATTCAATAAACGAATCCTGTTCTGATTGTTCCGCTCCATCTGTTCCCGGTGGTTGGTTCTCCCCATCCTGCGGTTTGAACTTGTGAAGATTGTTGACGACATGTTCAACGACACTCTCAAGGTGCTTGTGCAGTTTTTCGTTCTGATATTTTGTTCGAATTTCTTCAACATGGAGTTTGACAATCGGTTGAAAATGTTTCTTCGTCAACTCTTCGATGGAGTCTTTTGCTTTCCGGTCAATGTTCCGCATTTCGCGAAGCATCACTTCCATCGCTTTCTCAAGAAGCATTCTATCCTGAATTTTCTGTTCGACATCTTCTTTGGTGATTTTTCCTTGTTGAATCAATCCGTCCAACTGGTCGAAACTTACCGGTTGATTGCCGACCACCGGCGCAATCTCCGGCTGAACCCCGGAAGCAACCTGCACCTGAATGACTTCGAATCCTTTTTCTTTCACCTTTTTTTCGAAATCGCGCAACACGCTTCGCTGACGTTCCTGAAAATGTTCCAACACGCCGCGCCGTTTATCCTGATAGCGTTGACTCTCCAGCGCGGATGGAATAATTTTAATCAACTCATGCAACAATCTTTCCATGTCGGAACGAAGTTGAACGCCTTGTCCCGCAGGCAAGGTGACAAGTATCGGCGCGTCGGGGTATTTGATGTTGTGAACGTAACATTGGTCTTTCAGAGGAACCTGTTTTCCTTCAAACTCAGCAAGAAGTCGTTTGATGGTTGTCATTCTTCCTGTCCCGGAATACCCGGTCACAAACACATTGTAGCCGGCGTTATGAATTTCCAAGCCGAGACGAAGCGCACGCAACGCGCGCTCCTGACCGATAATATCATGTGACGGATGAATATCGTTTGTTGATTTAATGTTTAAACTGTTCGGGTCACAATTCCAGCGAAGTTGTTCGACCGGAACTTCATATTGTTTGATGTTCGATTTCATGAGTTCTTATACGATGAATGATTTCTTGGGGTGTAAACTTACTAATGTTCTGGGTGAATGACAAGTTTGTGTTACGTGTTAATTTTCCCGTGTCTAACGAAATATCAGGAGAAATCGTTCGATGTGAGAAAAGGAGCGTTGGAGTATATGAAGGTGGGTATCATGGGCCATTCCGTGAGTCGGCAAATTAGCAAGTGCCATGGTTCGGAACATGACACCCCCAAAAAAAGAGTTATCGCAATCGGTTGAAGGATACAGGCAAGTGCTTCATGCAAATTTATCGGTGCATAACGGCAAATTCAGTAAAAAATTTGAATCATTGTACCGCGAGTTACACATTGCAGGATACTACAGAGGATTACTTACAGATGTCGGTGTTGTCAAAGAAACTTTTCGCTCCGCAAAAGATTTTATTGACAAAATCAGTAATTCATAAACCCGATGTAAAATAATTTGTGATATTCGACCTCATAAGTACACACATTATATACTAAGGAAGTTTTGTTACTACCAATACCGAAAACGGAGATGATTGGATTTGTAAATTTCTTTGAATCGAAAAAAAACACCCAATGCAAGGCAAAAGAGAAATGGATTTTCGGTTATGCAATAAATACGATAACCCTCAGTCCGTGTTTTGATAAGCCATTTGAAGGTTTAAAAAGTTGTAAAAATAATGTGCAAACCACGGGGGCTCAAAGCGATGGCATCTTAGCAAACAGAATCAATATTAATAGAAAGGAGAAAAAAATATTTTTTTTTGAGGGATGTCACTGGTATCAATTTAACTGAGATCATTAAATGAATTTCATAAAAGTAATTTGAGTGCCATGCCGAATATTAGATGAATTTCCCATTTTTTTGAATTTGTTATAATTAGAAGTTAATACAAATCGACGTCGATTTGTCTCTATCATAAATTCATCTACAAAGTGTTGTATTTCATACAGCCCATGATGTCTATTAGATTGTATAAGTTCAAATGGATTTCCTTCAAATCCCAATCCTCTATCTCTCAAAATCACTTTAATATGATCATGTTCAAAATGAACAGAAATTTCTCCTCCACTAGCGTTTTCTAACGCATTTTTTCCTAATTCTATGATACAGTATCCTATCATGGAAATGTTTTTTTCTTTTGGGTTATATCCGTTAGCAATGCATAGATTATCCCACCAAGAATTTAATCTTCCTACCAATTCGTTACTACCGATATGCATTTTAATATTATCAAAGTGATAGTAGTTAAAGGCTACCCTATATATCTTTGGTTGTTTATAATTGTTTGATTTCTTGATAATGGTAAAGTTTGAAATTCTTTCTCTTGAATCTATACTAAAGAAAACAAAACGCCCCTCATGGTGAATCATAACCAAATGTTGTGTAAACTTTTCATTAAGCGGCGTTCAGTATCTTAGCATGGTTTTTCGATTTCATATACTCAATTGTTTCTTCGATCAGTTGGAATGCATTCAGTTTCCGTATTCGCGTTTGTCGTTCCA